>NZ_JAGYGK010000012.1:0-244572 GCF_019947395.1 Pseudomonas sp. BF-R-26
TTTGGGTAAGAGCTTCGTTGGCGCATGGAAATCCTGACGTTAAGGGCGATCGCGTCCGCTTAAAAATACGCGGACACCATCGCGCTTAATGCTGGAGTTCGGAAGGTGTGTTCCCGGAACGCTTACGCTAAGGCAGCATCTTGATGATAGCAACATAGTGTATTCAAATATCCAGCAACTCACAAATAGTAGGGGGGCTTCGCTAGTCGACGCAGTTTCTGCTGATTATTTTGATTTGATAATAGTTGATGAGGCTCATCACGCTCCGGCCGATAGTTGGAGGCAGTTGCTAGGATATTTTGGATCTGCAAAAAAACTTTTTGTAACGGGTACGCCATATCGCGGCGACAATCAAGAACTCCCCGGTATTCTTATCCATGAAACGCAGCTCTCAGAAGTAATGAGGGATAAATATGTAAAGTGGTTGAGGAAGGAGACGGTTAGCGCGCACTCACTATTTTTTACTATTGCTGATTATCCTGGGCGAAAATTTACTCGGGACGAAGTGATGGAGCTTAAAGACAAAGAATGGGTAGAAAAGAGCGTTGCGTTGTCAGAGGAGTGTTCAAAAGATGTAATTGACCATAGTGTTGATAAATTGAAGGAGCTCAAAAAACAATCTCCTAAAGTGCCACATAAAATTCTCGCAGTCGGATGCAGTATTGCGCATGCCGAAGATTTGAAGAAGTGGTATGGTGAATTGGGTTTACCTGTTGCGCTTGTGCATAGCCAGATGGAGTCGGCTGATGTTTTGTCTGAGTTCAGAAAGATTGATGCGCATGAGGTTGATGTTGTAGTTTCAGTGAACATGTTGATGGAGGGATATGACCACAAGTATCTTACCATTCTCGCATTGTTCCGGCCTTACCGAAGTATTAATGCCTTTGCACAAATTGTAGGGCGTATTCTTCGAGCGATTCCTGCCGAGGAGATCAGCGCTTTTGAAATCGATAATAATGCCCTGATCATCTACCATCAGGAAACAGGTCTTGATGAAATGTGGCGTATCTTTCAGCAAGAAGTAGATAGGGCAAAGCACCAGAGGACTAGAGAGTTCGAGTTTTTGGAGCGAGACTATGTAGAGCGTGATAGCTCATTGGGCGGAGTCGTAACCGAAGCTATTTTCTCAGGTAATGCCGAGTCCTATTTGGAGGATTTGGACTTCAATTTACTGTTTAAGCAAAAGCGTCAAGAAATTAACGATGCGGCGGAAGCGCAGCTCACAGAAATTCAAAAGGCGGGCGACTTCGACGAGGAAACTCTCAAGCGGTTGAAAGATGTACTGGTAGACGCTAAAACCAAAGAGGTGTCCCAGTATATTGATCCAAATTTGATCGAGAAAAGGCCTGCTCTAGCTCGTCAGCAACTTCGCAAAATATTAGCGAAGAAAATTCAGGATGAGTCCGCGAGTTTGTTATCTGATCGTGGGTTGGAAGATAAGGGGATGGAGTTGAATGTAACTTTTAAAAGAATTATAAGTTATATTAAACCTGACACCTCTAATGATGGTGTGCTTGTAATTTATATCAATCACAAGCTATACTCCCGCTTCGGTAAGCGCGAGGTCTTGGAAAACAAGACTCTAATGCAAGCTTTAGAATATGTTCCAGCTATAGTGGAAGAGTTAAGAGGTATGCTCCGATGAATGTTTCTTTGGATAAAGCGGTCCAGGGCTTGCTTGATCTGCATCTGACTCGGGGTGTTCAGCCTTCCGATCTTGCTGATAACTTATTTGATGTAGAATATACGGATTACAGCTTGAAGAAGAGAGGGGCGGTTTTGATTCTCGATCTCTCGTATGAGGAGTCTTTAGAGGAGTCTTTAGAAGACTTCTCTCATAAAATTTGTATGCGCTACACGTATAGCATGGAAAGATATCTGGTTAAAATTGAGCAACGTATCGGCTCGGGTAAGTTTTCTGTTCAGTGGTGTAGAAGTACAGCTATAGCGAAAGCCGTTGCGGACGTTACTCTATGTCTGTCCAAGGCGGGGTTGTCATCCATGGCAATCAGTAAAGTGCTTGGTACCTTGCCTCAAGACCTAGTTAATTCAATTGGTGAACGCTTGAAGCTAGTGGCTTGATTGTCACACTGAATATAAACCCGGTGCTGAACCGGGTTTTTTGTTTCTGTCTTGCTATTTTCAATAGAGATTGCACAAGTTTATTGTTTTTCGACATTAACGTTCCTGTTCGCGGTAAATCACAAGAAGGGTGAGTCGAGCGGTTTTTTTGCAAAAAGGTGGGGCTGAAATCGCTTGTCGAAGAGTCTAGTTATGGTTGCTTTCGTAAAACTTGCGTAGCGTGGCAAACACGCGAAACCCGACATAGTCCGATGGGTGTTTGTACAGCCGTCGGTAGTAGCAATCCCAGTAACTGATCATGCGTGCTTTTGTCGTTTGAAAGTACGCCTGATTGTCTCGAATGAAACGACCGTAAAGCGCCGGATCGAGCGTGGGTAGATGCGTTTCAATGGTTTCGAGAGTCTGGATGACATACTCGCCCGTCAGTTGGAACACGAACGGGACAATCCAGGGTTCCTGCACTAAGAGAATCCGTTCCAGTTGACGTTGACGCACATAACCGTCGTGGTGCCGTGTCAGAAGGCACGAGTACAAAATGCTCTGGGTTCCCGTCAAATGCTCCAAGTCTCTCTCATCGCCCTGGTGATGAACCCGGTAAGGAATGACTAGGTCTTCCTCGCCAATCCTAACCGCTATGCCCTGATGCGTCGCCAGTTGGGTAGGACCCATGAGTTGACCAAGCGCCGCTAGCTCCATATCTAGAAAGGACGGAAACGCCGAGGTAATTGAGCCTTGCGAAACTGGAGGAAAGGTGGAAACCATTAGCGGATCTCGCCCCCGGGCCAGTGACCATAATTAATAAGAGTGAAGAGCGTGCCGGTTGGGGTGTGGCTCACGCATTCACTGAATGTCTTTCAGGTAGACCTTGAGCGCCATAAGCGGGGCATCAAGCTGCTCCATCGTCCGTGCTTTACTGAAATCAACTGCCAACCTGTGTAGCTCACGGCCCAGTGGTGTATCAACACCGCCTAAAGCTATCATCGCCAAATTCACGCAGTGCGCCACTCTAGACTGGATCGCGTCGACATCTCCCCGGCGCACCAGCAGGGCAAATATCTCCCGCTCATAATCACTCATGATCGGATCATCCCGCAAAATCGGACTTTCACCTTCCGTCTCATAAGCCAGCTTGAAAGCGAAAAGGGCAACGGTTTCAAGCGGCAATTCCATTGTGTGAATCCTTGATTCGTTAGCGAGCGGTTTGGGGCTGTAGCACCAAAAAGACAAGATCAAAAGATCGCAGCCTTCGGCAGCTCCTACGGGAGCAGCGGGGCGAGATCACTTTTCTACAGACGAAAAAAAAGGCCTTGCAAAGCAAGACCTTTCTTAATTTTGGTGCCCCGAGGGAGACTCGAACTCCCACTTCTTGCGAAAACGGATTTTGAATCCGCCGCGTCTACCAATTCCGCCATCAGGGCTCAATGGCGGCGAAGTATAGAGATGAGATTACCGTCGGTCAATCAGGTACATAGAGAATTTTCACTATTTCGGCTAGACTTCCGGCCCCTGCTAGACGAACCCCATCATGCGCGTTGCTGACTTTACATTCGAACTCCCTGATTCGCTGATCGCCCGCCATCCTTTGGCCGAGCGTCGCAACAGTCGCCTGTTGACCCTTGATGGGGTCAGCGGCGCCCTGGCACACCGTCAATTCACTGATTTGCTTGAGCATTTGCGCCCGGGCGATTTGATGGTGTTCAACAATACCCGGGTGATTCCGGCGCGGCTGTTTGGCCAGAAGGCTTCCGGCGGCAAGCTGGAAATTCTGGTGGAGCGGGTGCTCGACAGTCATCGCGTGCTGGCGCATGTGCGTTCCAGCAAGTCGCCGAAACCGGGTTCGAAGATCCTGATCGACGGCGGTGGCGAGGCCGAGATGCTGGCGCGTCACGATGCGTTGTTCGAGCTGGGGTTTGCCGAAGAGGTGTTGCCGCTGCTCGACCGCGTCGGGCACATGCCGCTGCCTCCTTATATAGACCGCCCGGATGAAGGCTCGGACCGCGAGCGTTATCAGACGGTGTACGCCGAGCGCCTGGGCGCGGTGGCGGCACCGACGGCGGGGCTGCATTTCGATCAGCCGCTGATGGAGGCGATTGCCGCCAAGGGCATCGAGACTGCGTTCGTGACCTTGCACGTCGGCGCCGGCACGTTCCAGCCGGTGCGCGTGGAGAAGATTGAAGACCACCACATGCACAGTGAGTGGCTGGAAGTCGGCCAGGACGTGGTCGATGCCGTCGAAGCCTGCCGCGCTCGTGGTGGTCGCGTAGTGGCCGTGGGGACCACCAGCGTGCGTTCTCTGGAAAGTGCCGCGCGCGATGGCGTGCTCAAGCCGTTCAGTGGCGACACCGACATCTTTATCTACCCGGGCCGGCCGTTTCATGTCGTCGATGCCCTGGTCACCAACTTCCATTTGCCTGAATCCACGTTGTTGATGCTGGTTTCGGCATTCGCCGGTTATCCCGAGACCATGGCCGCCTATAAAGCCGCCGTCGACAACGAATACCGCTTTTTCAGCTACGGTGATGCGATGTTTATCACCCGTAACCCCGCACCACGTGGCCCCGAGGAAACAGAATGAGTCGCCAAAGTCGTATGTCGTTTGAGTTACTTGCTACTGACGGCAAGGCTCGTCGCGGTCGTTTGACCTTCCCGCGCGGTACCGTCGAGACCCCGGCCTTCATGCCGGTGGGCACGTACGGCACGGTCAAGGGCATGCTGCCGCGGGATATCGTCGCCACTGGCGCGGAAATCATTTTGGGCAACACCTTCCACTTGTGGCTGCGTCCTGGCACCGAAGTGATCAAGAAGCACGGCGACCTGCACGATTTCATGCAGTGGAAAGGCCCGATTCTGACCGACTCCGGCGGTTTTCAGGTGTTCAGCCTGGGCGCAATGCGCAAGATCAAGGAGGAGGGCGTGACCTTCGCTTCTCCGGTCGACGGCGCCAAAGTATTCATGGGCCCGGAAGAGTCGATGCAGGTTCAGCGCGATCTGGGCTCGGACATCGTGATGATTTTCGACGAATGCACCCCGTACCCGGCCGATGAAGACGTCGCTCGTGTCTCGATGGAGCTGTCGTTGCGTTGGGCCAAGCGTTCGAAAGAAGCCCATGGCGATAATACGGCGGCGCTGTTCGGCATCGTGCAGGGCGGTATGCATCAGGATTTACGCATGCGCTCCCTGGAAGGCCTCGACAAAATCGGCTTCGACGGCCTGGCCATCGGCGGTCTGTCGGTGGGCGAGCCCAAGCACGAGATGATCAAGGTGCTCGATTACCTACCGGGCCAGATGCCGGCTGACAAACCTCGTTACCTTATGGGCGTTGGCAAACCGGAAGATCTGGTTGAGGGTGTGCGCCGCGGTGTGGACATGTTCGATTGCGTGATGCCAACCCGTAATGCCCGCAATGGGCATCTGTTCATCGATACAGGCGTGCTGAAGATCCGTAACGCGTTCCATCGCCATGATGATTCGCCGCTGGATCCAACCTGCGATTGCTACACCTGCCAGAACTTCTCCCGTGCTTATCTGCACCATCTGGACAAGTGCGGCGAAATGCTGGGTAGCATGTTGAATACCATCCACAATTTGCGCCATTACCAGGTGCTTATGGCTGGTTTGCGCGAGTCTATTCAACAGGGTACATTGGCCGCCTTTGTCGATGCCTTCTACGCCAAACGCGGGTTACCTGTTCCGCCTTTGGACTGAGTTTTCTGACCCCAAGATTCAACATTTGCAACTGGAGTGCTAAATGAGCTTTTTTATCTCTAATGCCATGGCTGACGCCGCTGCACCTGCTGCTGGCCCAATGGGCGGCGGCTTTGAGTGGATTTTCCTGGTCGGTTTCCTGGTCATCTTCTACCTGATGATCTGGCGTCCACAGGCCAAGCGCGCCAAAGAGCAGAAAACCCTGCTGGGCAGCCTGCAAAAAGGTGACGAAGTTGTGACCACCGGTGGTATCGCCGGCAAGATCACCAAAGTGTCCGACGACTTCGTAGTTCTGGAAGTCTCCGACACCGTCGAAATGAAATTCCAGAAAGGCGCCATCGCCGCCACGCTGCCAAAAGGCACGCTCAAAGCGATCTAAGTTTCAACTTCTACTCAATCGACGGGGCGCGCAAGGCGCCCCGCGTCATAAGCGGGCGGCGTGATGCTGAACAAATACCCTCTGTGGAAATACATTCTGATCCTGGCGGTGCTGGCGATCGGTCTGATTTATTCCGCTCCCAATCTATACCCTGATGACCCGGCCATTCAGGTCAGCGGTGCAAGCACTGCACTGCAGGTTAATCAGGCTGATCTGGATCGTGTGAGCACCGCGCTCAAGGACTCCGGGATCAACGTCAAGGCGGCCACACTGGCTGCGGGCGGCAAGGGCGGTCTGATCCGTCTGACCAAGGCTGAAGATCAGCTGCCAGCCAAAGACGTCGTGCGCAAGGCATTGGGTGATGACTACGTCGTTGCACTGAACCTGGCACAAACCACCCCGCAATGGCTGCGCAGCCTTGGCGCGCACCCGATGAAGCTGGGTCTGGACTTGTCCGGTGGTGTGCACTTCCTGCTCGAAGTGGACATGGACAAAGCCCTCGACGCACGCCTGAAAGTCTACGAAGGCGACGTCAAGAGCCTGTTGCGTAAAGAGCGTCTGCGCTATCGCAGCCTGCCGCAACTGGGCGGTGCCATTCAGCTGGGCTTCACTGATGAAGCAGCCCGTGAAGAAGCGCGTGCGCTGATTCGCAAGAACTTCAACGATTTCGACATTGTTCCGGCCGACCTCAATGGCCAACCGGTACTGCGTCTGGCGATGACCCCAGCCAAGCTGGCGGAAATCCGCGAATACTCCATCAAGCAGAACTTGACCACGGTACGTAACCGCGTCAACGAGCTGGGTGTTGCCGAACCTATCGTTCAGCGCCAAGGCGCCAACCGCATTGTGGTTGAGCTGCCGGGCGTGCAAGACACCGCAGAAGCCAAGCGTATCCTCGGCAAGACGGCCAACCTTGAGTTCCGTCTGGCAGCTGAGCCTGGCGCTTCGAAAGCCACTTCCGAGTCGTTCGAGTTCCGTGAAGGCAATCGTCCTGCGGCGCTGATCGAGCGTGGCCTGATCATCACCGGTGACCAGGTGACTGACGCCAAGGCTGGCTTCGGCGAGCAAGGCACGCCAGAAGTGAACATCCGTCTGGATGGCCACGGTGGCGAGCTGATGAGTCGTGCGACTCGCAGCAACGTCGGTCGCAGCATGGCGGTGATCTTCATCGAACAACGTCCGGTCACCACTTACACCAAGCAAGTGATCAACGGCGTCGAGAAAGACGTGCCGGTTCAGACGTTTAAAGAAGAGAAGAAGATCATCAGCCTGGCGACCATCCAGTCGCCACTGGGTGCACAGTTCCGCATCACTGGCCTGAACGGCCAGGGCGAATCGTCCGAACTGGCGCTGCTGCTGCGTGCCGGTGGTCTGGCGGCACCGATGTACTTCGCTGAAGAACGTACCATCGGCCCAAGCCTGGGTGCTGACAACATCACCAAAGGTATCGATGCATCGCTGTGGGGCATGCTGTTTGTCTCGCTGTTCATCATGGCCATCTATCGCTTCTTCGGCCTCATCGCCACCGTCGCGCTGACGGTGAACATGGTGATGCTGCTGGCCCTGATGTCGCTGCTGGGTGCAACGCTGACCCTGCCGGGTATCGCCGGTATCGTGTTGACCATGGGTATGGCGGTCGACGCCAACGTACTGATTTTCTCGCGGATACGTGAAGAGATTGCGGCTGGCATGACTGTGCAGCGGGCAATCAACGAAGGCTTCGGACGGGCATTCACCGCGATTCTCGACGCCAACCTGACAACCTTGTTGGTCGGCGGGATTCTCTTTGCCATGGGCACCGGCCCGGTCAAAGGCTTCGCAGTGACCATGTCCCTCGGGATCTTTACCTCGATGTTCACGGCCATCATGGTGACCCGCGCGATGGTCAACCTGATCTTCGGCGGTCGTGACTTCAAGAAGTTGTGGATTTAAGGGGCTGCCATGTTACGTACAATCAACTTCATGGGCGTTCGCAACGTTGCGTTCGGCGTCACATTGTTCCTCACGGCATTGGCTTTGTTCAGTGTCGCCACCAAGGGCATGAACTGGGGCCTGGACTTCACCGGCGGTACGCTCATCGAGCTGACCTACGAGCGTCCGGCCGATGTCACCAAGGTGCGTGAACAGCTGGTTACATCGGGTTATCACGAAGCGATCGTACAGAGCTTCGGTGCGACTACCGATTTGCTGGTGCGTATGCCGGGTGAAGACCCGCAGCTGGGTCACCAGGTGGCCGAGGCCTTGCAGAAGGTCGGTGGCGACAACCCTGCGGTGGTCAAGCGCGTCGAGTTCGTCGGCCCTCAGGTCGGTGAAGAGCTGCGCGACCAGGGTGGCCTCGGCATGCTGATGGCGCTGGGCGGCATTTTGATCTACCTGGCTTTCCGCTTTCAGTGGAAGTTTGCGGTCGGTGCGATCGTGTCCTTGATCCACGACGTGATCGTGACCATCGGCATCCTGTCGTTTTTCCAGATCACCTTCGACTTGACGGTACTGGCGGCGGTGCTGGCGATCATCGGTTACTCGCTCAACGACACCATCGTGGTATTCGACCGGGTTCGTGAGAACTTCCGGGTACTGCGCAAGGCCAGCCTGATCGAGAACATCAACATCTCGACCACGCAGACCCTGCTGCGGACCATGGCAACGTCGATCTCCACCTTGCTGGCGATCGCGGCCCTGTTGTTCTTTGGTGGCGACAACCTGTTCGGCTTCTCCATTGCCCTGTTCATCGGTGTTCTGGCGGGTACTTACTCGTCGATCTACATCGCGAACGTGGTGCTGATCTGGCTGAACCTGAGCAGCGAGGACCTGATTCCTGCTGCGGCGGTCGAGACGGAAGTCGACGACCGTCCATAACGGTTATCGCTTTTCCAGCTGTAGGCCGAGAAGGCGCGAGTATTGAACTCGCGCCTTTTTTTATGCTCCAAGGCTGGGAGAAGCGCGGGCATGTCCCGCATGTGATGGTCAGGAGGTTCATGTGAACAAGTCGATGCTGGTTGGTGCAGTATTGGGTGCTGTTGGTGTGACGGCCGGGGGTGCTGTTGCCACCTACAGCCTGGTCAAAAAAAGCGGCCCTGAGTATGCGCAAGTTCTAGCCGTTGAACCGGTCAAGACACAAATCAAGACTCCACGTGAAGTGTGCAAGGACGTTGCAGTAACCCGGCAAGCGCCGGTAAAAGATCAACACCAGATCGCCGGTACGGTGGTCGGCGCGCTGGCTGGTGGCCTGTTGGGCAACCAGATCGGCGGCGGTACAGGCAAGAAAATCGCCACAGTGGCCGGTGCGGTCGGCGGTGGTTATGCGGGTAACAAGGTGCAGGAAGGCATGCAGGAGCGTGATACCTACACCACCACTCAAACCCGCTGTAACACCGTGAATGACATCAGCGACAAGGTTGTAGGCTACGACGTTCGTTATTCGCTGGATGGCAAGGAAGGCAAAGTGCGGATGGATCGCGATCCGGGCAACCAGATTCCGGTCGACAAGGACGGCAAGTTGATCCTGGGGCAAAACGAACCGGCTCAACAATAAGCTGAGCGCCTCAAGCAAAAAGAAGCATCCCGAGAGGGATGCTTTTTTTGTGCCTGAATTTTATGTTCACCGCCAACGTGCTATGAAAGACTCTTCATTTTTCGCGGCCTTACGCCTGCCTGTCTGAGACTCCATGCCTGCCATCGATCATCCCCTGATAGACCAGTTCCTCGACGCCCTGTGGCTGGAAAAGGGCCTTTCCGATAATACCCGCGATGCCTATCGCAGCGACCTGGCCTTGTTCAACGGCTGGTTGCAGGAAAAGGGCCTGGAGTTGATCAACGCTGGTCGCGAGTTGATCCTCGATCACTTGGCCTGGCGCCTGGAGCAAAACTACAAACCCCGTTCTACTGCGCGATTTCTCTCCGGTGTGCGTGGCTTTTATCGCTATTTGCTGCGGGAAAAGCTGATCGCGGTCGATCCGACCTTGCGCGTCGATATGCCGCAACTGGGTAGGCCGTTGCCTAAATCCTTGTCGGAAGCCGATGTGGAAGCGCTACTGGCCGCGCCAGACCTGAGCGAAGCCATCGGTCAGCGTGACCGCGCCATGCTTGAGGTGCTTTATGCCTGTGGTTTGCGGGTCACGGAGCTCATCAGCTTGACGCTGGAGCAGGTCAACCTGCGCCAGGGCGTGCTGCGGGTGATGGGCAAGGGCAGCAAGGAGCGGCTGGTACCGATGGGCGAGGAGGCGATTGTCTGGGTCGAGCGCTACATGCGCGATGCCCGTGGCGAGCTGCTGGGCGGGCGTCCCAGCGATGTGCTGTTCCCCAGCCTTCGCGGCGAACAGATGACCCGCCAGACCTTCTGGCATCGCATCAAGCATCAGGCCAAGGTCGCCGGAATCGGCAAGTCGTTGTCGCCGCACACCCTGCGTCATGCCTTCGCCACGCACTTGCTCAACCACGGTGCCGACCTTCGAGTCGTGCAAATGCTGCTCGGCCACAGCGATCTCTCGACCACCCAGATCTATACTCACGTCGCTCGTGCACGCTTGCAGGATTTGCACGCCAAGCATCACCCGCGCGGTTAATGCAGTTCCTGGAATGGAAATGCTGACCTGTGGTGAGGGGGCTTGCCCCCGTTCGTCTGCGCAGCAGTCGTAAACCGGGTTTCGCGGTCGATCTGATGAAATCGGGTGACAGATTTTGGGGCTGCTGCGCAACCCAACGGGGGCAAGCCCCCTCGCCACGGGGGCCTTATGTGGTAGGCTTTGCCGGTTTGTACGATGGGCGGTTATGACCCGGTGTTTCGGCACGGGTGTTCTGATCGTCCCATTTGTCCGCCTTCAGGAGTTCTCATGCGTCTGACCCAGATTTTCGCCGCCGCAGCCATTGCGTTGGTCAGCACCTTTGCCGTCGCCGATGACGCGGCCGACAAAGCCATTCGTAAAAGCCTGGAAAACCTCAATCTCGACGTGCCGGTCGAAACCATCACCGCCAGCCCGCTGCCAGGTCTGTACGAAGTCAAACTCAAGGGCAGTCGCGTGCTTTACGCCAGCGCTGACGGCCAGTACGTTGTTCAGGGCTACATGTTCCAGCTAAAGGACGGCAAACCGGTCAACCTGACCGAGAAGACCGAGCGCCTGGGCATTTCCAAGCTGATCAACAACATTCCAGTGGCTGAAACCGTGGTCTACCCGGCTATCGGCGAAACCAAGTCGCACATCACTGTCTTCACCGACACCACCTGCCCGTACTGCCACAAGCTCCACGCCGAAGTGCCGGAGTTGAACAAGCTGGGTATCGAAGTGCGTTATGTTGCATTCCCGCGCCAGGGCCTGGGCTCGCCGGGTGACGAACAACTGCAAGCGGTGTGGTGCTCCAAGGACAAGAAAGCGGCCATGGACAAAATGGTCGATGGCAAGGAAATCAAGGCCGCCAAGTGCGAGAACCCGGTTTCCAAACAGTTCGCCCTCGGTCAGTCGATCGGCGTGAACGGTACGCCGGCCATCGTTTTGGCCGACGGACAGGTCATTCCGGGCTACCAGCCTGCGCCACAAGTCGCCAAACTGGCACTGGGCGCGAAATAGTTTCGCATCGTCACGGTCAGCCTTGACGATCATGGTCTGGCGGCAACATTGTCGGGCCATTAATAGAGAGCCGCGAGTATGCGGTTGTTTTCACGGCCGGCCTTGAGTCGGCCGTTTTATGGGGAGTTCACAGTGAAACCGGTCAAAGTAGGCATCTGTGGGTTAGGGACCGTCGGTGGCGGTACCTTCAACGTACTTCAGCGCAACGCCGAGGAAATTGCTCGTCGTGCCGGGCGTGGAATCGAAGTGGCACAAATTGCCATGCGCACGCCAAAGCCTCAGTTCCAGACGACCGGTATTGCGATTACCAACGATGTGTTCGAAGTGGCCACGAACCCAGAGATCGACATCGTTATAGAGCTGATGGGCGGCTACACCGTTGCCCGCGAGCTGGTACTCAAGGCCATCGAGAATGGCAAGCATGTGGTCACCGCGAACAAGGCATTGATTGCCGTTCACGGTAATGAAATTTTCGCCAAGGCTCGCGAGAAGGGCGTCATCGTGGCGTTCGAAGCGGCCGTGGCCGGCGGCATCCCGGTGATCAAAGCGATCCGTGAAGGTTTGTCTGCCAACCGCATCAACTGGGTGGCCGGGATCATCAACGGCACCGGCAACTTCATCCTCACCGAAATGCGTGAGAAGGGTCGCACCTTCGAAGACGTACTCGCCGAGGCCCAAGCCCTGGGTTACGCCGAAGCCGATCCGACCTTCGACGTCGAAGGCATCGACGCAGCCCACAAGCTGACGATCCTGGCGTCCATCGCGTTCGGCATTCCGCTGCAATTCGATAAGGCTTACACCGAAGGCATCACCAAGCTGACCACCGCTGACGTGAATTATGCCGAAGCGCTGGGCTATCGCATCAAGCACCTGGGCGTGGCGCGCAGCACTGCGGCCGGTATTGAGCTGCGTGTGCACCCGACGCTGATCCCGGCCGATCGCTTGATCGCCAACGTCAACGGCGTGATGAACGCAGTGATGGTCAATGGTGACGCCGCCGGTTCGACCCTGTTCTACGGCGCCGGCGCCGGCATGGAGCCGACGGCTTCGTCGGTGATCGCCGACTTGGTGGACGTGGTTCGCGCCATGACTTCCGACCCGGAAAACCGCGTGCCGCACCTGGCTTTCCAGCCGGATTCGCTGTCGGCTCATCCGATCCTGCCGATCGAAGCCTGCGAAAGCGCGTACTACCTGCGCATTCAGGCCAAGGACCATCCGGGCGTGTTGGCTCAGGTGGCGAGCATCCTGTCGGAGCGCGGCATCAACATCGAATCGATCATGCAGAAAGAAGTCGAAGAGCATGACGGTCTGGTGCCAATGATCCTGCTGACGCACCGTGTGCTGGAACAGCACATGAACGACGCGATCACCGCCCTGGAAGCCTTGGAAGGCGTGGTCGGCCCGGTCGTACGGATCCGCGTCGAGCACCTGAACTAAGCCGTTATCGTTCACCGGGCTCGCACGCGGGCCCGGCATTGCGAACACTGTCTATTGGAGCCAGTCATGCGTTATATCAGTACCCGCGGCCAGGCACCGGCCCTGAATTTCGAAGATGTCCTGCTGGCCGGTCTCGCCACCGACGGCGGTCTGTACGTCCCGGAAAACCTGCCACGTTTCACCCAGGAAGAAATCGCTTCCTGGGCCGGCCTGCCGTATCACGAGCTGGCCTTCCGGGTGATGCGCCCGTTCGTGACCGGCAGCATCCCCGATGCCGATTTCAAAAAGATTCTTGAAGAAACGTATGGCGTGTTTTCCCACAACGCCGTGGCGCCGTTGCGTCAGCTGAATGGCAATGAATGGGTGCTGGAACTGTTCCACGGACCGACCCTGGCGTTCAAAGACTTCGCCCTGCAACTGCTGGGTCGTCTGCTCGACTACGTGCTGGAAAAGCGCGGCGAGCGCGTGGTGATTGTTGGTGCTACCTCCGGCGACACCGGTTCGGCGGCGATCGAAGGTTGCAAGCACTGCGAAAACGTCGACATTTTCATCCTGCACCCGCACAACCGTGTGTCCGAAGTGCAGCGTCGCCAGATGACTACCATCTTCGGCGAGAACATCCATAACATCGCCATCGAAGGCAACTTCGATGACTGCCAGGAAATGGTCAAGGCCAGCTTCGCCGACCAGAGCTTCCTCAAGGGCACGCGTCTGGTGGCGGTGAACTCGATCAACTGGGCGCGGATCATGGCCCAGATCGTTTACTACTTCCACGCAGCCCTGCAACTGGGCGGCCCGGCGCGTTCGGTGTCGTTCTCGGTGCCGACCGGCAACTTCGGCGATATCTTCGCCGGTTACCTGGCGCGCAACATGGGCTTGCCGATCAACCAGTTGATCGTCGCCACCAACCGCAACGACATCCTGCACCGCTTCATGAGCGGCAATCAGTACGTCAAGGAAACCCTGCACGCCACGTTGTCGCCGTCCATGGACATCATGGTCTCGTCGAACTTCGAACGCCTGCTGTTCGACCTGCACGGTCGTAACGGCGCGGCGATTGCCGGTTTGATGGACACCTTCAAGCAGGGCGGCGGTTTCAGCGTCGAAGAGGAACGCTGGACCGAGGCACGCAAACTGTTCGATTCGCTGGCCGTGGACGACGCTCAAACGTGCGAAACCATTGCCGAAGTCTTTGAGCAAACCGGCGAACTGTTGGACCCGCACACCGCCATCGGCGTGAAGGCCGCGCGCGAATGCCGTCGCAGCCTGGATATCCCGATGGTGATCCTCGGCACGGCCCATCCGGTCAAATTCCCGGACGCAGTGGAAAAAGCCGGTGTAGGAAAAGCGCTCGAACTACCTGCACATCTTTCTGATTTGTTTGAGCGAGATGAGCGTTGCACCGTGTTGCCGAACGATCTGAAAGCCGTGCAGGCCTTTGTCAGTCAGCATGGCAACCGCGGCAAGCCGCTGTAACCGGTAAAAGCTGTCACATTTTGAAGCCCGTCTCCTGACGGGCTTTCTCATTTCTGCATGCCACACTTGTCGGGTTTCGTAAAAGAAGAGCCGCCCATGAAGGACGGGCGAGACGATCACCAAGGAAGTGGCAATGCTGTTTTTCAGAGGGTTTAAACCAGCCGTATGCTGGATGTTTTTGCTGGGCGCCCTGGGTTTTGGGCAATGGGTAAAGGCCGCACAATTGGCGGCACATGAATCTCGGGAGTCAGCCACCGTCGCACGCATTGAGCTGGATGCTCAGGAGCGGCAATGGATCGCTGAACATCCGATGGTTATCGTGGCGTCGGCGCAGTACCCGCTGTATCTGTTCAAGGATGAGCACGGTCACTGGAGCGGTTTGAACAACGATGTGCTCAACCGCATCAGCGCCATGACAGGGTTGCGGTTCGTCCATGAAGAGTCGTTTTCCACCGACCAACTGCTGGAGCGGCTGGAAAGCGGCGCGGCGGACATGAGTACGACGCTGGCAATGAATGACGAGCGCAAGGTGTTTCTGGATTTCAGCCATGCATTCGGCGGGGCGGGCTGGGTGCTCGTGGGGCTGGCAGGTACGCCAGCGTTACAGTCCCTGGAGCAGCTTTCGAAAAGAGTCCTGGTCTTGCCGACCCGGCACGCCCTGGAAGGTGTGATTCGTCGTGACTACCCGGCGATCGAGCTGCGCTCGGTCAAAACCTACGCTGAAGCCCGGGCACTGGTGGAAAGTGGCGAGGCCTACGCC
Source organism: Pseudomonas sp. BF-R-26 (assembly GCF_019947395.1). NCBI lineage: Bacteria > Pseudomonadati > Pseudomonadota > Gammaproteobacteria > Pseudomonadales > Pseudomonadaceae > Pseudomonas > Pseudomonas sp. BF-R-26. The sequence goes on from NZ_JAGYGK010000012.1 coordinate 15,401, forward strand.
ACCATTGAAAACGAAATCGGAGCGCAGCTCTACCCCTTGGGCCGGCTCAAGGTAGGGCATGCAGTGGAAGGCAAATGGGAGGCTGATCATTTGGCAGTCCGCAAAGGACAGCCGCAGTTATTGAGCATCCTCAACAAGGCGCTGGAGGCATTTCCACCCGCCGAATTACGCGCCATACGGCTGCAATGGCTGAACGGAGTTGCGCCGGTACACGCGCCCTCGGCCTGGCAGCGGATAACCCAGTGGGGTTGCTGGAGCATGTTCATCGTTAGCCTGTTCGGCTTGCTCTCATTGCTTTGGAACCGTCGGCTCGCAGCACTGATCAAGCAACGTCGGGACGCCGAGAAAGACCTCAATGACCAGCTCGCATTCCAGCACGCGTTGATAGACGCCATGCCCGATCCGATGTTCGTGCGTGATCTGGAAGGGCGTTTGATCATGTGCAACAAAAGTTATGAGGAGCGCTTGTCGACCCGTTTCGACCAGGTTCAGGGGCGACAACTGATCGAACTCGATGTCTTGCCCAAAGAGACCGCCGAGCAGCTGCACGCTGAATTCATGGCCCAGCTCGGTACTCACAAGACCCGCTTCAGCGAACGTCAGTTGACGTTCAAGGATGGCGTCAGGGACATCTACCAGTGGACGGTGCCGTTCTACAGTGCGGACGGTCAATTGCGAGGACTGCTGGGCGGATGGAGCGACATCGGCAAGCGTACAAGGCAGGTGTGAATCAGCTGTTTTTTTACTGTCATCTTTACCGTGCATGCTCTAACTACCAGAGGCGCCGGTGCGCCTGCCGTTGGAATCCAGAACTTTCTTCTCGGGCCTGTGGTCATTTACTGTGGACACGCCCCAGGCACTTTGTTTTCGGACTATTGAGTGGTGATCGAGATGGAAAGTATCAGTCTATTGCTCGGTGAGGCTCTGAGCCCGTATCTGGTCAAGTTGACCCCATCGGGTGCCCATGGCGAATGCCTGGTGACACTGAAGAGTACGAGCGGCGCTATCGTGGTCGAACGGGCGTTCAATCAGGCCCAGTTAACCGATAAACGTCTGCTGACGGATGTCGTCGACGGGCTGCACCGCGACGTGCTGATCGCTGAAGGACGTCTGGAGCCCTGTGTCATCGCGGCGTTGCGCAATGCTGCTCAGGACAAGATCCTGGCCAGCCGAAATTGAATTGTTTTTTGTGGGAACCTTCCTGCGCCAAGGTCAGTCAGACCATGTAACAGCAGGATCAAGCATTGTGCTCCGGTGCTTGTAGCTTGTTGCCACTGGTCTTTATGTAGGCCACGTTTAACCCCGAGTCGTCTCCCCACTTCTCGGGGTTTCTTTTTGCCTGCGATTTGTCACTGTGCGGCCTGACGCTCGAAAAAGGCCCTGGTTTCTTCCAGATAGTCCTTGCGTCTTTGCGGATCGAGCCAGTCGGCGTACAGCGGGTCCAGGCGCTCGCGGGGCAGGGCGCGCAATAGCTTATTGATTTCACTGATTGCCTGTCGCCCCTGGGGCGTATTCGAGCAACCGATGTACCCGGACAAGTATTTGCCCGTGCCTTTGACCGGATAAAACTCTAACTGATCGTCGGCAATATGTTCCTGACGAGCCTGATAGCGGATTTCCGGCCAGTAACCCAAGACCACCTGCAAACGACCCAGGCGCTGCATCTGCAACAGACTGCCGAGGGCGTTGTTGCCGTAGTGAGGCGCCAGCACGCCGGGCGGCGCCTGTTGCAGCAGCGTGTCGAGGAACTGACCGTAACGGCGCTCGGCCACTACACCGACTTTCTCTCGACGGCTGGCCAACAGTGCTGCCAAATCGACTTCATCGCCAATGAGAAAGGGCTCCAGCACCGACCGATCTTCACGTCGAATCACCAGCCCATTGCTGACCGCCCGGAAAGCCGGAATGGAAAAGGCGATCCAGTGTTCGCGCTCCTCGCTCCAGATCAGCGAAGGGTCGCAGGTAAAGGATTTTTCATGGAGCATTTGCATGCCACGGGCGCGATTGACCCGCATCAGGGTGTGTTCGTATTGCGGCATGCCGGCGATCAACAGCGGCATCAGTTGATCGATAACCCCCTGGCCTTTTTTCGGGCCTTCGAAGATTGTCACGGGCGGCAAATCGCGCAGTAGCCAGAGCAAATGCTCTTTAGGTTGCGCCAGGGCAGGGGGCATCAGCCCCGCCAACAGCCCGAGCACCGCCAGCACACGTCCGATGCTGGCGTAATCGATTGCGTATGAAAGCAGGCGCTTCAGCTTAGATGGCCCCGTCTTCACGCAACCGTGTGATCTGTGCCAAGTCGTAGCCAAGGTCGTGGAGTACTTGCGCATTATGTTCACCCAGCTGCGGCCCGACCCATTCGGAGCTGCCGGGTGTGTCAGAGAGTTTTGGCACAATGCCGGGCATCTTGAAGTCCTTGCCGTCGGGCAGCTTGGCTTGCAGGAACATTTCCCGGGCCAGGTACTGCGGATCGCTGAACATGTCTTCGGCACTGAAGATTCGGCTGACGGGAACATCAGCCTGGTTCAGTTGCTCGATCACCGCGTCCAGCGGCAGTGAGTTGACCCAGCGATCGATCACCCCGTAAATCTCGTCGCGACGGCTATCGCGTCCGTCGTTGCTGGCCAGCACAGGATCGTTGGCCAGGTCTTCGCGACCGATGATCAGCATGAAACGCTTGAAGATCGCATCGCCATTGGCGCCGATCTGCACGTGTTTGCCGTCGGCGCTGGTGTGAATGGAGGAGGGCGTGATGCCCGGCATGATGTTGCCGGTGCGTTCGCGGATGAAACCGAACACATCGAACTCCGGGACCATGCTTTCCATCATGGCGAAGATCGCTTCGTACAGCGCCACGTCCACCACTTGGCCCAAGCCGCCGTTGACCTCGCGATGACGCAAGGCCATCAGTGCGCCGATCACGCCCCAGAGCGCGGCAATCGAATCTCCGATGGAAATCCCGGTGCGCACCGGTGGTCGGTCCTCGAACCCGGTGATGTAGCGCAGGCCGCCCATCGATTCACCGACCGCACCGAAGCCCGGCTGATCTTTCATTGGCCCGGTCTGGCCAAAGCCCGAGAGCCGCACCATCACCAGTTTCGGGTTCAGTGCGTGCAAGACTTCCCAGCCCAGGCCGAGCTTTTCCAACACGCCGGGGCGAAAATTCTCGATCAAAATGTCCGCTTCGCTGAGCAGCTGTTTCAGAATCGCCAGGCCGTCCGGGTGTTTCAGGTTCAGGGTCAAAGACTTCTTGTTCCGCGCCTGAACAAACCACCACAGCGAAGTGCCTTCATACAACTTACGCCATTTGCGCAATGGATCACCGCCGTCCGGGGACTCGATCTTGATCACTTCGGCGCCGAATTCGCCGCAAATACGCGAGGCAAACGGCCCGGCAATCAACGTACCCAATTCGATGACTTTCAGACCGGAGAGCGGTTTGTTGGAGAACGGCATGCTGAATCCTGTAGGACAAAGGCTGAGCGGATGCAGAGTTTTAACATAGGCCGACGTCCATAGCCCAAAGTTGATCGCCTTCAATTCGTTGATTGCCTGTTGCATCGGTTAGACTTGCCGCCTTTCCTCGTATCAAGAAGCCCGTTCATGGCCCAGCCGTCCACGACCTACAAGTTTGAACTGAACCTCACCGACCTCGACCGCAGCGTCTACGAGAGCGTGAAGCAGACCATCGCCCGTCACCCTTCGGAAACCGAAGAGCGCATGACCGTGCGGCTGCTGGCCTACGCCTTCTGGTACAACGAGCAGTTGTCCTTCGGTCGCGGTCTGTCAGACGTGGATGAGCCAGCGCTGTGGGAAAAGAGCCTGGATGATCGTGTCCTGCACTGGATCGAAGTCGGCCAGCCAGACGCCGATCGCCTGACCTGGTGCTCGCGCCGCACCGAGCGTACCAGCCTGTTGGCTTACGGCAGCCTGCGTGTCTGGGAAACCAAAGTGATCCCGGCAATCAAAAACCTGAAAAACGTTCACATCGCCGCCGTGCCCCAGGAAATCCTGGAAACCCTGGCCAAGGACATGCCGCGCGTTATCAAGTGGGATGTGATGATCAGCGAAGGAACGATTTTCGTCACCGACGACCGTGGTCAGCACGAAGTCCAGTTGCAATGGCTGAGCGGCGAACGCGGCTGATTATTCGCCGCTGAACCGCGTTACCCGGTTTTATCCTACGTATTCAAGAGAAGCACCTGTCACCCCATGCGCATCGAACCTCGCCTGTTGCCCGACACCCTGCCATTCCTCGGTGATATTCCACCGCTGCTGACCCGCCTTTACGCGGCGCGGGGCGTGCAATCCGAGGCTGAACTGGACAAGAGCCTGGCGCGGCTGATTCCGTATCAGCAGCTCAAAGGCATCGATGCGGCGGTGGATTTGCTGGTGACGGCCCTTGAGCAACGTCAGCGGATTCTGATCGTCGGCGACTTCGACGCCGATGGTGCGACGGCCAGTACCGTGGGCATGCTGGGGTTGCGCCTGTTGGGCGCGGCGCATGTCGATTATCTGGTGCCGAACCGGTTCGAGTACGGCTATGGTCTGACGCCGGAGATCGTCGAAGTGGCGCTGACCCGCGAGCCGCAGCTGCTGATCACCGTGGACAACGGCATCTCCAGCGTCGAAGGCGTGGCGGCGGCGAAAAAGGCCGGGCTCAAGGTGCTGGTCACCGATCACCACTTGCCCGGCGACGAACTGCCGTTGGCCGATGCCATCGTCAATCCGAACCAGCCGGGTTGCGAGTTTCCGAGCAAAGCCCTGGCCGGCGTCGGGGTAATCTTCTATGTGCTGATGGCCCTGCGTGCGCGCTTGCGCAGCCTGGGTTGGTACGAAAGCAAGCCGCAGCCGAACATTGGCGAACTGCTGGACCTGGTGGCGCTGGGCAGCGTCGCCGACGTGGTGCCGCTGGATGCCAACAACCGGATTCTGGTGCATCAGGGCCTGGAACGGATTCGCGCCGGGCGCGCACGGCCAGGAATCAAGGCGATCCTTGAAGTGGCCAAGCGCGACCATTCGCGCATTACCTCCACCGACCTGGGCTTCATCCTCGGCCCGCGTCTGAACGCGGCGGGGCGTCTGGACGACATGAGCCTGGGCATTGAATGCCTGCTCACTGAAGACGCGGGCGCTGCCCGTGAAATGGCCGCTCAACTGGATGGCATGAACCAGGACCGCAAATCCATCGAGCAGGGCATGCAGCGTGAGGCGCTGGCCCAGCTCAAGGATTTGCCAGTGGAATCGATGCCGTTCGGCCTGTGCCTGTTCGATCCCGAGTGGCATCAGGGCGTCATCGGTATCCTCGCGTCGCGTATGAAAGAGCGCTATTTCCGTCCGACCATTGCCTTTGCCGATGCCGGCGATGGCCTGCTCAAGGGCTCGGGGCGTTCGGTTCAGGGCTTTCACATTCGCGATGCCTTGAGCGTGGTCGCGGCGCAGCATCCGAACCTGATCAGCAAATACGGCGGCCACGCCATGGCGGCCGGGCTGACCTTGCCGGAAGCGAATTTTCCGTTGTTTGCCGAGGCCTTTGACGCTGAAGTGCGTAGGCAATTGCGTGAAGAAGACCTGACTGGGCGCCTGCTGTCAGACGGCACTTTGGCGGTCGAAGAGTTTCACCTGGAACTGGCCCGCGCCCTGCGCCACGCCGGACCTTGGGGGCAACACTTCCCGGAGCCGCTGTTTCACGGGGTGTTTCAGTTGGTCGAGCAGCGTGTTGTGGGTGAGCGGCACCTCAAAGTGGTGCTGAAGAGTGAATGCGGTTCGGTGAAGCTGGACGGCATTGCCTTCGGTATCGACCGTGATATCTGGCCAAATCCGACCATCAAGTGGGTTGAATTGGCTTACAAGCTCGACCTCAATGAGTTCCGTGGGAACGAGACCGTTCAGTTGATGATTGCCCATATCGAACCGCGATAACTGTGGCGAGGGGGCTTGCCCCCGTTGGGCTGCGAAGCGGCCCCAGACCCAGGCAACTCATTTCTGTCAGGCACACCGCAGTAACCGGATTTACGACTGCTGCGCAGCCCAGCGGGAGCAAGCCCCCTCGCCACAGGTATCGCCCAGACCTCAAATTTGGGTGTTTCATTTCTTGAACCCTCCCTCATCCCCCGATGTCGACTAGGCTCTAAGCACTGCTTGATTATCCTTGTGACGTTTTGTCGAATTTTTTGCCCGCGGGGGCGGGTGCTGCATCTTTTTCCTGTCACTCGTCGACTATTCAAACAGAACCCTGGAGCCTGCCCACTGATTCGAGAGGTGCCCCATGAGTCTGCTGCTTGAACCCTATACCCTTCGTCAATTGACCCTGCTTAACCGCATTGCGGTGTCACCGATGTGCCAATACTCCAGCGTCGATGGGCTGGCCAATGACTGGCATCTGGTCCACCTCGGCAGCCGTGCTATCGGCGGCGCTGGTCTGGTATTCACCGAAGCCACGGCGGTGACCGCCGATGGGCGCATTACCGCCCAGGACCTCGGCCTCTGGAATGATCAACAGATCGAATCCTTACAGCGTATTACGCGCTTCATCTCCGCCCAAGGCGCCGTTGCCGGCATCCAGTTGGCTCATGCCGGGCGCAAGGCCAGCACGCATCGGCCGTGGCTCGGCAAGCATGGCAGCGTCAAGCCGGAAGACGGTGGCTGGATCCCAGTCGGCCCGTCGCCGATCGCTTTCGACCCCCAGCACACACCACCCAAGCAACTCGATGAGGGCGAGATCGCTGAGGTTATCCAGGCCTTCGTCGATTCGGCCAAACGGGCGCTGACCGCCGGTTTCAAAGTGGTCGAAGTACACGCCGCCCACGGTTACCTGTTGCACCAATTTCTTTCGCCCCTGAGTAATCAGCGCCGCGATCTATATGGCGGTTCGTTCGAGAATCGTATTCGGCTGGTACTGCAAGTCACCGAAGCGGTACGGGCCGTGTGGCCTGAAGAGTTACCGGTGTTTGTGCGGGTGTCGGCCACCGATTGGGTGGAAGACGGCTGGAACCCTGATGAAACCGTGGAGCTGGCGCGACGCCTCAAAGATCTGGGCGTGGACCTGATCGACGTCTCATCGGGTGGTACGGCGGTAAACGCCGAGATTCCTACGGGCCCCGGTTACCAGACCCGTTTCGCCGAGAGGGTACGCAAGGAGTCAGGCATTGCCACCGGCACCGTAGGAATGATCACCGAACCGGCCCAGGCAGAGCACATTCTGCGTACCTGTCAGGCTGACATCATCTTCCTCGCCCGGGAGTTGTTGCGTGATCCGTATTGGCCGCTGCATGCCGATGACGATCTGGGCGGGAACAAGGCTATCTGGCCGGCGCAATACCAGCGGGCCACCCATCGTGACCAGCCGATTCATGAATCGGATTTGCGCGACTGAATACCGCTGTAACACCAAAAAGCCCCGGTCGTGTTGACCGGGGCTTTTGAATTTTTTATGCCGAGAGGTTTGTCGTCTGTCCTGCCGCCTTCGCGGGCAAGCCCGCTCCCACAAGGGGCGGCGGCGTACACAAATTTTGTGAACACCCCCATCACTGTGGGAGCGGGCTTGCCCGCGAAGGGGCCGGTTCAGGCGCCCACTTACTGTCAGGTGTACTTACGCTTCTCCGGTGCCGGCGGGAAATACTGGTACAACCAGGTTTCACTCAACGTCCGGTCATTGGTGCGAATGAACAACCGCAGCTCCACGGGGGCCACGCTGTCATTGGTCGGGTACCAGTCGAAGGTAATGCGGTAGCCCTTGATGTCATCGAGCACCAACACATTGAAGTCCTTCACTTCGCCGTTCGAGCAGGTCACCACCGGCTCGATCCCCGCGCCTTCAGGCAAGCGGTCCAGACCGCCGCCGGTGAAGTCCACGGCAAAGCGTCGCGCCCAGACCTCCGGGTAATGCTCGCCCGGCGCCCAGCCTTCGATGAAACCGCCCATGCCCGAACGGGTCGCGTGGACCCGTGCCAGCGGCGTGCTCACCGGTGGCAGGGAGCTCCAATAGAGTTTGTAGCCGTAGTTGAGGGAGTCCCCGGCCGCGACCGGTTTTTTCGGCGTCCAGAACGCGACGATGTTATCCAGGGTTTCGCCGGTTGTAGGAATTTCCAGCAAATCGATAGAGCCTTCGCCCCATGCGGTTGTAGGTTCTACCCACAAGCTCGGGCGCTTGCTGTACCAGTCGACGGTGTCCTGATAATTGGCGAACTCGTGATCGGTCTGCACCAAGCCAAAGCCTTTCGGATCGGTGTCGGCGAAGGCATTGAATTGCAGGGTGGCCGGGTTATTCAGCGGGCGGCAGATCCACTCGCCATTGCCGCGCCACATGGCCAGGCGATCGGAGTCGTGGATTTGTGGGTGAATCGTGTCGCACATACGCCGCTCATGGGTGCCGCAGCTGAACATGCTGGTCATCGGCGCGATACCCAGTTGCTCGATGGCGGTGCGGGCATTGACGTGGGCATCGACTTCCATCACCACACGCTCGGCCTGGCAATCGATATCAAAACGGTAGGCGCCGGTGGCGCTCGGCGAATCGAGCAGGGCATAAACCACGAAGCGGGTGCTGTCCTTGTCCGGTGTTTCGAACCAGAACTTGGTGAAATCCGGGAATTCTTCGCGCTTCTTGGCGTAGGTATCGATCGCCAGGCCGCGGGCCGACAAACCGTACTGGCCGGTGGCATCTACCGCGCGGAAATAGCTGGCGCCGAGGAACGACAACACGTCGTGCTGATCCAGCTCCGGGGCCTTGAACAGCTTGAATCCGGAAAAGCCCAGATCGGCCTTGAGCTGTTTAGTGTCGACGGTGGTTTTTTCATAGTTGAACAGCGACGGACGGAAATGCACCTCGCGCGCCAGTCGAGTCTTGGGATCGACGCTGTACATGCGCACCGGTTGCTTGAAACCCATGCCGACGTGGAAAAACTGCACGTCCAGTTGACCTTTCAAGTCCTTCCACAGCGAGTGATTGCCGTCGTAGCGGATCGCGTTGAAGTTCTGCGGCGTCATGGTCGCCAGCGTCGGCGGCAGCACCTGCTTGGTGTCCTGATAGGGCTTGCCGGCGAGCTGCTTGGCCTGGCTCTTCAGCGCTTCGAAGTCAAACGCCACAGCGTCGCCATCAGCGGTGCTGCTGCCAGCCCAGGCGTGTGTCGCCAATAAGCCGGTGGCCGAAAGACCGGTGTAAGCCGCGATGGCCATGGAGGCTTTGAGCAAATTCCTGCGGTGCATAAGTACAACCTGTCGTGAACAATCCCGCGCCGTTCCTGGCACGTGCTGGATCAGAAATATCGGTTCGGACATGCCTTGGCCAAACGCAACGGACTTTAGAACAGATGCCAAATAGCTTAAACCGTTCGGTTGCAGAGCAAAAATGATTGATGGCACCGCGACAGCTCGGCAATGAAACAAGACATTTCAGGTAACGTTTCTCACAGCATTTTCTGATTTATAGGGCATATCTGCTTTTTTCGACTAATTACTCTAAAAACGCTTTTCAGCGCCGATTTAATTTCTATTCTATGAGGCATGACCGGTTTCGGCCCTTCAGGCCGGTGGGTTCGGCAGGCACAAGGTGACCGCTGAAAGTGATAGGGCGATGCGGTTTTGAAGTTTTCTCTGACGTATAGAAGGACATCGTCCATGTCGAAAGTACAAGGCATCACTGAAATATTAGGAATCTTCCCCTGCCTGGCCATTGGTCGGCGAAGGCGTCGGCTCAGTTCGGAGGAGTTGAAGTTGGTGGAGCGGTATCGCGAGCTGTCGGAGAGTGACCGGATTGCGATGCGGTATCTGGTGGATGCGATGCGCAGTGTTTCGCGGTTTTGAGCCGAGGAGGTTTCCGTGAGAGCCATTTGGCTTTTACGGAGTTAAACCGCCGGCGTCTGCCTTGATTGTGCGGTGAGGCATTCGCGGGCAAGTCGGATCGCCGCACCGCTCGCTCCTACAGGTTTTGTGTCGATCAAACGACGCGATCCCTGTAGGCGCGAGACTTGCCCGCGAAGCTTTTAATGCTTGAACATCACATGCCGCACAACGGTGTAATCCTCTAGCCCATACATCGACATGTCTTTCCCGTAACCGGACAGTTTCTGACCGCCGTGAGGCATTTCGCTGACCAGCATGAAGTGGGTGTTCACCCATGTGCAGCCGTACTGCAGGCGTGCAGACAGCCGATGCGCGCGGCCGACGTCCGCGGTCCAGACCGATGACGCCAAGCCGTAGTCTGAATCGTTGGCCCAGGCCAGTGCTTGCGCTTCATCGGTGAATTTGGTGACCGACACTACCGGTCCGAACACTTCGCGGCGCACGATCTCGTCGTCCTGTTGCACGTCGGCCAGCACCGTCGGCTCAAAGAAGAAGCCGTTGCCTTCCACCGCTTTGCCACCAGTGATCAAACGAATGTGCGGTTGCGCCATGGCACGTTCGACCAACGCGGTCACTCGGTCGCGATGTTGTGCGCTGATCAACGGGCCAAGCTCCGTCGATGGATCGTCCTGCAAGCCGTACTTGATACTGCTGACGGCCGCACCGAGCTTCTCGACGAACTGGTCGTAGATGCCTGCTTGCGCGTAAATACGGCAGGCGGCGGTGCAATCCTGACCAGCGTTGTAGAAACCGAAGGTGCGAATGCCTTCCACGGCGGCGTCGATGTCGGCATCGTCGAAGATGATCACCGGCGCCTTGCCACCCAGTTCCATGTGCATGCGTTTGACGTTGCCGGCGGTGCTGGAAATGATGTTCGAGCCGGTGGCGATGGAGCCGGTCAGCGACACCATGCGCACTTTCGGGTGAGTGACCAGTGGGCTGCCGACCGTAGGACCACGGCCGAACACCAGGTTAAGCACGCCAGCCGGGAAGATTTCCGACGCCAGTTCTGCCAGGCGCAGGGCGGTCAGTGGGGTTTGTTCTGACGGCTTGAGCACCACGGTATTACCGGCGGCCAGGGCCGGGGCGATTTTCCAGGCGACCATCATCAGCGGGTAGTTCCACGGCGCGATGGAGGCAATCACGCCCACCGGATCGCGGCGGATCATTGAGGTGTGGCCGGGCAGGTATTCCCCTCCCAGCGCGCCGCTCATGCAACGGTTGGCGCCGGCGAAGAAACGGAACACGTCGGCAATCGCCGGGATCTCATCGTTCAGCGCGGCGCTGTAGGGTTTGCCGCAGTTGTCCGACTCCAGTTTGGCCAGCTCTTCGCCATGGGCTTCGATGATGTCGGCAAGTTTGAGCAGCAGCAACGAGCGTTCTTTTGGCGTGGTTTGCGACCAGGATTGGAAGGCGTTGTCGGCGGCCCGCACGGCGGCGTCGACCTGAGCTTCGCTGGCTTCGTTGATTTCTACCAGCACACGGCCGAGAGCCGGGTTGAACACGGCTTGGGCAGGGCCATCGCCATTGACGAGTTGGCCGTTGATCAAGAGTTTGGTTTGCATGGCTATGTCCTCATCGAAGCTGCTTTTGTTTTCCTGCTGAAACCGGGCCCCTGTGGGAGCGGGCTTGCCCGCGATGACTGACTGACATTCAACAGAGATGTCGACTGTAAGACCGCTATCGCGGGCAAGCCCGCTCCCACAGGATCCAGTTTCCACCTTGGGAATGAGTTGTCCGTTATTTCCCGCCACTGCCCGCAACGCTTTCGCCACCCCGGGTCAGGTAATAGGCGCCGAGAATCGGCAGCATGGTCACCATCATCACCAGCATCGCGACGACGTTGGTCACCGGCACGTCCCGTGGGCGGCTGAGCTGGTTGAGCAGCCACAGCGGCAAGGTGCGTTCATGGCCGGCGGTGAAGGTGGTGACGATGATTTCGTCGAACGACAGGGCGAACGCCAGCATGCCGCCAGCGAGCAACGCCGAGCCGAGGTTTGGCAGGACGATGTAGCGGAAGGTCTGCCAGCCGTCGGCACCGAGGTCCATCGACGCTTCGATCAAACTGTATGACGTGCGGCGCAAGCGGGCGATGACGTTGTTGTAGACGATCACCACGCAGAAGGTCGCGTGGCCGACGATGATGGTGAACATCCCCGGTTCGATCCCCAGCGTTTTGAAAGTCGCCAGCAACGCGATCCCGGTGATGATTCCGGGCAGGGCAATCGGCAGGATCAGCATCAGCGAGATGCCTTGCTTGCCAAAAAAGTCCCGTCGGTACAACGCCGCCGACGCGAGGGTGCCGAGGACCATCGCAATCAGTGTCGCGACGGCCGCGATTTGCAACGACAGCTTGATCGCTTCCAGCACGTCGGGCCGGGAGAACGCCACGCCTATCCACTTCAGGGTGAAGCCCTTGGGCGGAAAGCTGAACGCCGCGTCTTCGGTATTGAAGGCGTAGAGGAAGATGATCAGGATCGGGAAGTGCAAGAACATCAACCCGCCCCAGGCGGCGATGCGCAGGCCCAGGGATGCCCGATCTTGAGATGAAGCATCAGAGCGCATCGAAAGCCCCCAGACGTTTGACGATGGACAGGTAAATGGCGATCAGCACGATCGGCACCAGTGTGAAGGCCGCTGCCATTGGCATATTTCCGATCGCTCCTTGTTGGGCGTAGACCATGCTGCCGATGAAGTAGCCCGGCGGGCCCACCAGTTGCGGCACGATGAAGTCGCCCAGGGTCAACGAAAAGGTGAAGATCGAACCGGCGGCGATGCCCGGAATCGACAGCGGCAGAATCACTTGCATGAAGGTCTGACGCGGCTTGGCGCCGAGGTCCGCCGAGGCTTGCAGCAAGGACGGCGGCAGGCGTTCCAGTGACGCCTGGATCGGCAGGATCATGAACGGCAGCCAGATGTAGACGAACACCATGAACCGTCCCAGATGCGAGGTCGACAAGGTGCTGCCGCCGACGCCCGGAATCCCGAGCACGAATTGCAACACCGGTTCCAGCCCCAAGTGCTGAACGAACCACTGGGCCACGCCGCCCTTGGCCAGCAGCAAGGTCCAGGCATAGGCCTTGACGATGTAACTGGCCCACATTGGCATCATCACCGCGATGTAGAAAAACGCCTTGGTCTTGCCGCTGGTGTAGCGCGCCATGTAGTAGGCGATCGGGAACGCCACGATTGCACTGGCGATGGACACGATGATGGCCATGCTCAGGGTGCGCAGGATGATGTCGAAGTTCGACGGCTGGAACAGTGCGGTGAAATTCGCCAGGGTCAGGTCGGGCGTGACCGCCATGGTGAAGTCATCGAAGGTGTAGAAGCCTTGCCACAACAACGTCAACAGCGAGCCGAGGTAGATCGCACCGAACCACAGTAACGGTGGCACCAGCAACAGCGACAGATAAAGGTTCGGTCGGCGGTACAGCAGGTTGGAAAACCGGCGCAGTGGCGAGCCGCTGGCGGGGGTTTGAGGCGCGGCCACGCTGTTCATCTCACACCCCACCCACAACATTGTCGTGCAGCGGGATCATCGCTTCACGCGCCCAACGAGCGCTGATGCGTTGTCCGGTCTGATGTTGCGCGCTGGCGTCCAGCCACTGGACGTTGGCCTGGCTGATGTTCAAGGTCTGGCCGTTTTCCAGTTTCAGTTCATAGCGGGTGGCGCTGCCCTGGTACTGGATGTCATGCAGCAGGCCGCTGACTTCGATTTCATGGCTGGCCAGCGGGCCTTCGGCGAAACGCACGTGTTCCGGGCGGATCGAAAACGGCTGTGGATTGCCGCTCAACTGCCGGGCCAGATCGCCGCGAATCACGTTGGACGTGCCGACGAATTCGGCGACGAACGTGGTTGCCGGTTTCATGTAGAGATGGCGCGGCGTGTCGACCTGTTCGATGCGGCCCTTATTGAACACCGCCACGCGGTCGGACATCGACAGCGCTTCAGTCTGATCGTGGGTGACGAAGATAAAGGTAATGCCGAGCTGGCGTTGCAGCTTCTTCAGCTCGCCTTGCATTTGCTCGCGCAGTTTCAAATCGAGGGCGCCCAAGGGCTCGTCGAGCAGCAACACGCGAGGGCGATTGACCAACGCGCGGGCCAGGGCCACACGCTGACGCTGGCCGCCGGAGAGTTGCACCGGTTTGCGTTCGCCGTAGCCGCCGAGAGCGACCATGTCGAGGGCTTCTTCTGCGCGTTTTTGGCGTTCGGACTTGCCGACGCCTTTGACTTTCAAACCGTAGGCGACGTTGTCGAGTACGTTCATGTGCGGGAACAGCGCGTAATCCTGGAACACGGTGTTCACATCGCGCTGATACGGCGGCAGCCCGGCGGCTTCGGCGCCATGAATACGGATGGAGCCAGTGCTCGGTTGTTCGAAACCGGCGATCAGGCGCAGGCAGGTGGTTTTGCCCGAGCCGGAAGGGCCCAGCAGGGAAAAGAACTCGCCGTCCTGGATATCGATAGAAACCCGGTCAACGGCCTTCACTTCGCCGAACTGACGGGAAACGTTGGTGAACTGGACTGCAAGCGTCATGGTGCGGAGCTCCAAAAATCTGAATCTTTAAAAGCATCGCGAGCAGGCTCGCTCCCACAGGGGAACGCAACCAAATGTGGGAGCGAGCCTGCTCGCGAAGAGGGCTTAACGACCGCCCATAATCGCAATGTAATCCTGGGTCCAGCGGCTATAAGGCACGAACTTGCCGCCCTCAGCCTGCGGGGTTTTCCAGAAGGCGATCTTCTCGAACTGGTCGAAACCGTTGGTCTTGCAACCCTCGGCCCCTAGCAGTTCGCTTGCCTTACACGCCGCCGGGACCGCCGGCAGCGAGCCGAACCAGGCAGACACATCACCCTGGACTTTCGGTTGCAGCGACCAGTCCATCCACTTGTAAGCGCAGTTCGGGTGCTTGGCCTCGGCGTGCAACATGGTGGTGTCGGCCCACCCGGTGGCGCCTTCTTTCGGAATGGTCGACGCGACTGGCTGTTTCTCGTTCATCAGGCCATTGACCTGATAGGGCCAGGAGCTGGACGCCACCACGCCTTCGTTCTTGAAATCACTCATTTGCACGGTGGTGTCGTGCCAGTAGCGATGGATCAGCTTTTGCTGTGCGCGCAGTAGATCGAGCACAGCCTTGTACTGCGCTTCGGTCAGCTCGTAGGGGTTCTGGATACCCAGCTCTGGCTTGGCGGTCTTGAGGTACAGCGCCGCGTCGGCGATGTAGATCGGGCCGTCGTAGGCTTGCACCCGGCCTTTGTTGGGTTTGCCATCCGGCAGGTTCTGCGCGTCGAATATCACGCTCCAGCTGGTTGGCGGTTGCTTGAATACGTTGGTGTTGTACATCAGCACGTTCGGGCCCCATTGATAGGGGGCGCCGTAGGTCTGCTTGTCGACCACATACCACGGCGCATCCTTCAGGCGCGGGTCGAGATTCTTCCAGTTGGGAATCAGTGCGGTGTTGATCGGCTGCACACGTTTGCCGGCGATCAGGCGCAGGGAGGCGTCTCCAGACGCCGTCACCAGGTCGTAACCGCCCTTGGCCATCAGGCTGACCATTTCATCGGACGTGCCTGCGGTCTTGACGTTGACCTTGCAGCCGGTTTCCTTCTCGAAAGCGCTGACCCAGTCGTAGGCCTTGTCGGTTTCGCCCCGTTCGATATAGCCAGGCCAAGCGACGATATCCAGCTGACCTTCGCCGGCGCCGACAGCTTTCAGCGGCTCGGCGGCCTGCAGGCTGGTGCTGGCCAGTAGCGCCGTGGTGATTGCACTGAGCAGTGCGGTCTTGTGCACAAGCATGGTGAACCCTCTTCTTTAAATTATGGTCGGGGCAGTGGTTGAACGGGGTGATGCGCCGTGAGTGGCTTGTTATTAGCTTAGTGCGCTTTGTGAGAGGCAGATTGAGGCCGGGCTGTCTTATGGATTTATCCAGCCTAGTGCGCGGTTTCACGGTCGACAAATCTCAAAGGCTGCATTCGATGAAATAGCTGGCATGGGGGCGTTCCAGCCTGTTTGCCTAAACATGAGCAACATCCGGAAGCACTCTCATCGAGAGACGGCGGGCACTTTCGATCTAGGCTGGTGGCCTTAAAGATCCGGTTAACCCGAATTCGTGGAGGCAGCAAAATGAACACTCGTGGATTGCTCGATCAACTACTCAAATCCGGTCAGGATCTGTTGCAGAACAAGGCTGGTGGTACCCAGAACAAGGCGTCCAGTGGTGGTTTGGGCGGTTTGCTCGGAGGCTCCAGTGGTTCGGGCGGCCTCGGCAGTGTGCTATCCGGCGCCGGCGGCGGTGCTCTGGCGGCTGGCGCCATGGGTCTGTTGCTCGGCAACAAGAAGGTGCGCAAGGTCGGCGGCAAAGTGGCTATCTACGGCGGCCTCGCCGCATTGGGCGTGATTGCCTACAAGGCGTACGGCAACTGGCAGGCCCAGCAGGGCACCGCAGCCACAACCGAACCGCAAACTATCGACCGCTTGCCGGCGGCCCAGGTCGAGCAACACAGCCAGGCGATCCTCAAGGCGTTGGTCGCCGCGGCCAAGGCTGACGGTCATGTCGATGAACGTGAGCGTCAATTGATCGAAGGCGAGTTCACCAAGCTCGACAATGATCAGGAGCTGCAACACTGGCTGCACGCCGAACTCAACAAACCGCTGGACCCGACCGACGTCGCCCGCGCCGCCAGCACACCGGAAATGGCGGCTGAAATGTACATCGCCAGTGTGATGCTGGTGGATGAGGAGAACTTCATGGAGAAGTCCTACCTCGATGAGTTGGCGCGGCAGTTGAAGCTGGAACCGGGGTTGAAGGCGGAGTTGGAGAAGCAGGTGCGTCAGGCTTCGGTGTAAGTCTTCAGGCCGCCTTCGCGGGCAAGCCTCGCTCCTACAGTGAGTTGTCGAACACACGATTGTCGTCGACGCTGACCCGTAGGAGCGAGGCTTGCCCGCGAAAGCGGTGTGTCAGGCAACAGATTTTCACTGGATGGACGCAATCGCGAGCAGGTTCGCTCCCACACTAGATCTGCAGTGAACACACAGTCTGTGCGCGACAGTAATCAACGTGAGGGAGCGAGCCTGCTCGCGATGGCGTCTTCGGCCGCGACAACTTTCCTCAATGACCGATCCACGGTCCGTTTCTAGCGAATCCCGGCTTTTTGTCGCCAGGATGAGAAGCGGTGCTCAGCGTCTGATAAATGAAACACCACCCTCGGCTATACTCCCCCGCAATTTGAACCGCACCGAGGACTGACTGTGAAGAACTGGACGTTGCGCCTACGCATTTTGGCGAGCTTTGCGGTGATTATCGCGATCATGTTGCTGATGGTCGTCGTGTCGTATTCCCGTTTACTGTCGATTGAGTCTAGTGAGAGCGTTGTGCGCTCGGACAGTGTTCCCGGGATTCACTACAGCTCCCTGATTCGCGGTGCCTGGGTCGATGATTACGTGCTGACCCAGCAACTGATCGGGCTGGGTGGCGGTCGAGACATGACCCAGGCTGACAAGGATATGTACCAGGGTCTTGAGGAAAGGCTGCAACGCTCGATGGCCAGCTACCGGGGTACCATCTTCGAGAAAGATGATCAGGCAAGGTTCGAGGAATTTGAAAAGCTGCACGACCAATATGACAAGCAGCTCGAAGAGGTACTCGATCTCTACCAGCAAAAGGACTTCGAGCAGGCCCGTCGCATCCTCGCCGAACAGTTGACCCCGGCATGGGCTGCCGGCCGCAAACAGCTGGATGAACTCATTGAATTCAACAGGGCGGCGGCTGAGGCGGCCACTGACTCGATCATTTCATCGGTAGAGGTGGCGAAGCTGATCATGGGCATTTCGCTGCTGGTCGCAGTCCTTAGTGCCGGCTTGTGTGGTCTTTTGTTGATGCGCGCGATCATGGCGCCGATGAACCGCATTGTGCAGATCCTCGAAATCATGCGCACCGGCGATCTTAGCAGTCGCCTGGATCTTGATCGCAAAGACGAGTTCGGCGCGGTGCAAACCGGCTTCAACGACATGATGACAGAGCTCACCTCGCTGGTGTCCCAAGCCCAGCGTTCTTCGGTGCAGGTCACCACGTCGGTCACGGAAATCGCCGCGACGTCCAAGCAGCAGCAAGCCACGGCCACCGAAACCGCAGCCACCACCACCGAAATCGGTGCGACATCGCGGGAAATTGCCGCCACCTCGCGGGATCTGGTGCGCACCATGACCGAAGTCTCCACTGCCGCCGATCAGGCTTCGGTGCTGGCCGGTTCCGGTCAACAAGGCCTGGCGCGCATGGAAGACACCATGCACTCGGTGATGGGCGCGGCCGATCTGGTCAACGCCAAACTGGCGATCCTCAATGAGAAGGCCGGCAACATCAATCAAGTGGTGGTGACCATCGTCAAAGTCGCCGACCAGACCAATCTGCTGTCCCTGAACGCCGCGATCGAAGCCGAGAAGGCCGGTGAATACGGTCGCGGGTTTGCCGTGGTCGCCACCGAAGTGCGGCGTCTGGCGGACCAAACCGCGGTGGCCACCTACGACATCGAGCAGATGGTGCGCGAGATCCAGTCGGCGGTGTCGGCGGGGGTCATGGGCATGGACAAGTTTTCAGAAGAAGTGCGCCGTGGCATGTCCGAGGTGCAGTCGGTGGGCGAGCAGCTGTCGCAGATCATCCATCAGGTTCAGGCGCTGGCACCACGGGTGTTGATGGTCAATGAAGGCATGCAGGCCCAAGCCACCGGCGCCGAGCAGATCAACCACGCGTTGGTGCAGTTGGGCGATGCCAGCAGCCAGACCGTCGAGTCCCTGCGTCAGGCCAGTTTCGCCATCGATGAACTGAGCCAGGTGGCCGTGGGGCTGCGTGGCGGCGTCTCGCGATTCAAAGTCTGATGAGCGAGCTCGCGGTCAAACGCGGCGCGGTGATGCCAGTGAAACAGTCGTTGTTTCTGGTGTTCCGCATCGGCAACGAGCGTTACGCCTTGCAGGCCATCGAGGTGGCCGAAGTGCTGCCGCAACTGCCGTTGAAACCGATTCCCCGGGCGCCGGACTGGGTGGCCGGGGTGTTCGCCTATCGCGGCGCGGTGGTGCCGGTGATCGACCTCAGCGCCCTGACGTTCGGCCAACCGGCCCAGGCTCGCACCAGCACGCGGCTGGTGTTGGTGCACTATCGGCCGGATGAGGCGACGCCTGCGCAATTGCTCGGGCTGATTCTGGAACAGGCCACCGACACGTTGCGCTGCAACCCGGCGGACTTTCAGCCTTATGGACTGGACAATCGCCAGGCGCCGTACCTCGGGCCGGTGCGCGAAGATGCCCAGGGTTTACTGCAATGGGTGCGGGTTGCCGATTTGCTGGACGAACAGGTCCGCGCCTTGTTGTTTCCCTCGCCGCCGTTGGACCTGGCGCAGTTTGAGGAGCAGGGATGAGCAGCGATCAAAGGTTTTTCGATTTCCTCAAAGAACGTATCGGCCTCGATGTGGGCTCGGTCGGCCCGGCGATCATCGAACGCGCGGTGCGCCAGCGCTGCACGGCCGCGCGGGCGCTGACGGCCGATGAGTACTGGCACACCCTGCTGGGCTCGCGCGACGAACAACAGGCGCTGATCGAAGCGGTAATCGTCCCCGAGACCTGGTTTTTCCGTTACCCGGAATCCTTCGCCACGCTGGCGAAACTGGCGGCCAAGCGGCTGGCGGCGATCAATAACATGCGCGCCCTGCGGATTCTCAGTCTGCCGTGTTCCACCGGCGAAGAACCGTACTCCATCGCCATGGCATTGCTTGATGCCGGGCTGGCGCCGCACCAGTTCAAGGTCGACGGCATGGATGTCAGCCCGCTGTCGGTGGAAAAGGCCAGGCTCGCGCTGTATGGCAAGAATTCGTTTCGCGGACAGGACATCGACTTTCGCGAGCGGCATTTCACGGCTGAAAACGACAACTATCGTCTTAGCGGGCGCGTGCTTGAGCAGGTGCGTTTGCAGGTCGGCAATCTGCTGGATCCGGCCTTGCTGGCCAGTGAGCCACCTTATGACTTCGTGTTCTGCCGCAATTTGCTGATCTATTTCGATCAGCCGACCCAGCAGCAAGTGTTCGAAGTGCTCAAGCGCCTGACCCACGTCGACGGCGTGCTGTTTATCGGCCCGGCGGAGGGCAGTCTGCTGGGACGTTTCGGCATGCGCTCGATCGGCATCCCGCAGTCGTTTGCCTTCAGTCGTCAAAGTGCGCCGGAACCGCTTGTGTCCTTCGTGCCGACGCCGCTGCCAGTGCAACAACCGGTGCGCAGCGTGACACCGCCGCCAGCGCGCAGTCGGCCTTTCGCGACGGTGGTGCCGATGCCTCAGGTCGCCGCCACCCCTTCGGCTACCCCTTCGGACGCCGCCACGCTGCTGGCGAACATCGCCGCGCTGGCCAATGAAGGCAAAAGCGCTGAGGCCCGCGCCGCGTGCGAAAGTTTTTTGCGCAGTCACGAGCCGGTGGCGCAGGTGTTCTATTGGCTGGGGCTGCTCAGCGATGTCGCAGGCAGCGCCCTCGAGGCCCAGGGTTTTTATCGCAAGGCGTTGTACCTCGAACCGCAACACCCCGACGCATTGATGCATCTGGCCGCTTTGCTGCAGTCCCAGGGCGACACGGCCGGTGCCAGACGATTGCAGGCCCGCGCCGCCCGCAGCGAGCGCGCCGCTGACAGTGAGCGTAAACGATGAACGCCGCCGACACCTTGAGCGTCACCCATGAAGATGCCCAGGCCATCGACGACTGCTGGAACCGTATCGGTATCCACGGCGACCAGTCCTGCCCATTGCTGAGCGAGCACATTCATTGCCGCAACTGTGCGGTGTATTCGGCTGCCGCCACACGCTTGCTCGACCGCTATGCGTTGCAGCAGGACGACCGCCAGCAAGTCTCCACAACGGCTGAGAGCGATGTGAAAACCCGCTCGCTGCTGATGTTTCGCCTCGGCGAAGAATGGCTGGGCCTGGCCACTCGCAGCCTGGTCGAAGTGGCGCCGCTGCAGGCGATTCACTCGTTGCCGCATCAGCGCTCCCGGGCGTTGCTCGGCGTGGCGAATGTGCGCGGTGCCTTGGTGGCGTGCCTCTCGCTGGTGGAGCTGCTGGGGCTCGACGTCACCAGTGGCGTGGCATCCGGCGCGCGGGTGATGCCGCGGATGCTGATCATTGCCGCTCACGGCGGGCCAGTGGTGGTGCCGGTGGACGAGGTCGACGGGATTCATGCCATCGACGAGCGCATTCTCGATGCGGCGTCTCAGTCCGGTACCCAGGCCAGCGCCAAATACACCCGTGGCGTTTTGCAATTCAAAGGTCGCAGCCTGCGTTGGCTGGATGAAGAACAGCTGCTGTCCGCCGTGACCCGGAGCCTCACATGACCCCCGAGCAAATGCGTGACGCCTCTTTGCTGGAACTGTTCAGCCTCGAAGCCGAGGCCCAGACCCTGGTGCTGAGCGCAGGCCTTTTGGCGCTTGAGCGCGATCCGACCCAGGCCGATTACCTTGAGTCGTGCATGCGCGCGGCCCATTCGCTCAAGGGCGCGGCGCGGATTGTCGGTGTCGATGCCGGGGTCAGCGTTGCCCATGTGATGGAAGATTACCTGGTCAGCGCCCAGGAAGGGCGGCTGTACCTGCGGCCCGAACACATTGATGCACTGTTGCAAGGCACCGATCTGCTGATGCGGATTGCGACGCCGAGCAACGCTCCGGCGCCTGCGGATATCGACGCTTACGTGGTCTTGATGGGACGGCTGCTTGATCACATGGCGGCCACTGCCCCTATCGCGCCGCCGATGGCAGAACTTCAGCTGGAGCCGCCGACGCCCAAGGTTGAGCCGCCCATGCCGGCCGCCACCGAAGCCCCCCCGGCAGCGCCCGTCGAGCCAGGGCCCACGACTAAACGCACCACCGAAAGTGGCGAACGCGTATTGCGCGTCACGGCCGAGCGCTTGAACAGCCTGCTCGATCTGTCGAGTAAATCCCTGGTGGAAACCCAGCGGCTCAAGCCGCACCTGGCCACTATGCAGCGCCTCAAACGCATGCAGAGCAACGGCCTGCGGGCACTGGAAAACCTCAACGTCCATCTCAAGGACCATGCCTTGAGTCTCGAAGCCCAAGAGGCCTTGGGCGATGCCCGACGACTATTGGCCGAGTCCCAGCAATTGCTGGTGGAAAAGAACGCCGAACTGGATGAGTTCGCCTGGCACGCCAGCCAGCGCGCACAGGTGTTGTATGACACGGCGCTGGCCTGTCGCATGCGGCCATTCGCCGACGTGCTGAGCGGGCAAGTGCGCATGGTCCGCGATCTCGGCCGTGACCTTGGGAAACAGGTGCGACTGGAGATCGAGGGCGATAAGACTCAGGTCGACCGCGACGTACTGGAGAAACTCGAAGCGCCGCTGACGCACTTGCTGCGCAATGCGGTGGATCACGGCATCGAAACCCGGGAACAACGGCTATTGGCCGGTAAACCGGAGGAGGGCCTGATTCGTCTGCGCGCATCCCATCAAGCCGGTCTGCTGGTGTTGGAACTCAGCGATGACGGCAATGGCGTCGATCTGGAAAAACTCCGTCGCAACATCGTCGAGCGGCAGTTATCCCCAGCCGAGACCGCCGCCCAGTTGAGCGAAGAAGAGCTGCTGACGTTCCTGTTTCTGCCGGGTTTCAGCTTGCGCGACACGGTCACCGAAGTCTCCGGGCGCGGCGTCGGGCTGGATGCGGTTCAGCACATGGTTCGCCAATTGCGCGGTGCCGTGGTGCTGGAGCAGACGGCGGGTGAGGGCAGTCGTTTTCATCTGCAAGTGCCGCTGACGCTGTCGGTGGTGCGCAGCCTGGTGGTGGAAGTCGGTGACGAGGCGTATGCCTTCCCGCTGGCGCACATCGAGCGCATGTGCGACCTGGCGCCGGAGGATATCGTGCAGGTCGAAGGCCGGCAGCACTTCTGGCACGAAGGCCGGCATGTCGGGCTGGTCGCCGCCAGTCAGCTGTTGCAGCGACCGACGAGCCAGAACAACGCGCAGACCCTCAAAGTCGTGGTCATCCGCGAGCGCGAGGCGATTTACGGGGTGGCGGTCGAGCGGTTTATCGGCGAGCGGACGCTGGTGGTGCTGCCGCTGGACGAGCGCCTGGGCAAGGTGCAGGACATTTCTGCCGGAGCCTTGCTCGACGACGGCTCGGTAGTGTTGATCGTCGACGTCGAAGACATGCTGCGTTCGGTGGACAAACTGCTCAATACCGGGCGTCTGGAGCGCATTGCCCGGCATGCCAATCAGGCCGTCGAAGCGGCGCGCAAACGGATTCTGGTGGTGGACGACTCGCTGACCGTTCGTGAGTTGCAGCGCAAATTGCTGCTCAATCGCGGCTATGACGTCGCCGTGGCGGTGGACGGTATGGATGGCTGGAACGCCCTGCGTTCGGAGGATTTCGATCTGCTGATCACCGACATCGACATGCCGCGCATGGATGGCATCGAGCTGGTGTCTTTATTGCGTCGCGATAATCGCCTGCAATCCCTGCCGGTGATGGTGGTGTCCTACAAGGACCGCGAAGAAGACCGCCGCCGTGGACTGGACGCCGGAGCCGACTATTATCTAGCCAAAGCGAGTTTTCATGATGACGCTTTGCTGGATGCAGTAGTTGAGCTCATTGGAGGCGCGCGGGCATGAAAATCGCTATCGTCAATGATATGCCCATGGCGGTAGAGGCTTTGCGCCGCGCTTTGGCGTTCGAACCGGCGCACGAAGTGGTCTGGGTCGCCGGCAATGGGGCCGAGGCGGTGCAACGTTGCGCCGAATACACCCCGGATCTGATCCTGATGGATTTGATCATGCCGTTGATGGACGGTGTGGAAGCGACCCGGCGAATCATGGCCGAGACTCCGTGCGCGATTGTCATTGTCACGGTCGACCGCGAGCAGAACGTGCACCGGGTGTTCGAAGCCATGGGTTACGGCGCGCTGGACGTGGTCGATACCCCGGCTATCGGGGGCGGCAATCCTCAGGAAGCCGCCGCACCGCTGTTGCGCAAGATCATGAACATTGGCTGGCTGATCGGCGACCATAGCAATCGGGTGCGATCGGCACCGAGCTCGCACCGCCACTCGTCCTCGCGCCAGCATTTGGTGGCGATCGGTTCATCCGCTGGTGGGCCGGCGGCGCTGGAAGTGCTGCTCAAGGGCCTGCCACGAGATTTTTCGGCGGCCATCGTGCTGGTCCAGCATGTGGATCAGGTGTTCGCCACCGGTATGGCCGAATGGCTTGCCAGCGCCAGTGGCCTGAACGTTCGCCTGGCCCAGGAAGGCGAACCGCCGCAAAGTGGCACGGTCCTGCTGGCCGGGACCAACCATCATATTCGCTTGCTGAAAAACGGCACGCTGGCCTACACCGCCGAACCGGTCAATGAGATCTATCGGCCTTCGATCGATGTGTTTTTCGAGAGTGTGGCCAGTTACTGGAGTGGTGATGCCGTGGGCGTTCTGCTGACCGGTATGGGGCGCGACGGCGCGCAGGGGCTTAAACTCATGCGCCAACAGGGCTACCTGACCATCGCTCAGGACCAACAAAGCAGTGCGGTGTATGGCATGCCGAAGGCGGCCGCGGCCATTAACGCGGCTGTGGAAGTTCGCCCACTGGACAAGATAGCGCCACGATTGCTGGAGATCTTCTCAAAATGACTATTATTAGCAGCAATCGTGGCCAAGGCAGTACTCAGGTGACCGCACATGAATGATTTACAGCTCGACGACTTCAAAACCGACGAAAACGCCGCCATGGTGTTGTTGGTGGACGATCAGGCGATGATCGGCGAGGCAGTGCGGCGTGGTTTGTCGAACGAAGAAAACATCGACTTCCATTTCTGTGCCGACCCGCACCAGGCCATCGCCCAGGCGATCCGCATCAAGCCGACGGTAATCCTTCAGGATCTGGTCATGCCCGGCCTCGACGGCCTGAGCCTGGTGCGCGAATACCGTAACCATCCGGCGACCAAGGACATTCCGATCATTGTCCTGTCGACCAAGGAAGACCCGCTGATCAAGAGTGCGGCGTTTGCCGCCGGCGCCAATGATTACCTGGTCAAACTGCCGGACAATATCGAACTGGTGGCGCGCATCCGCTATCACTCGCGCTCCTACATGACCCTGCTACAGCGTGACGCGGCGTATCGCGCGCTGCGGGTCAGCCAGCAGCAGTTGCTCGACACCAACCTGGTGCTGCAACGCTTGATGAACTCCGACGGCCTGACCGGGCTGTCGAATCGCCGGCATTTCGACGAGTACCTGGAGCTGGAGTGGCGGCGCTCGCTGCGGGATCAGACCCAACTGTCGTTGCTGATGATCGATGTCGATTACTTCAAGTCCTACAACGACAGCTTTGGCCACCTCGAAGGCGATGAGGCGCTGCGCAAAGTCGCCACGGCGATTCGCGACGCCAGCTCCAGACCTTCGGATTTGCCGGCCCGTTACGGCGGCGAAGAGTTCGTCCTGGTCCTGCCCAACACCTCGCCGGTCGGTGCGCGAATGGTGGCGGAAAAACTGCGCCAGACCGTGGCCGGGCTGAAGATCCCGCACATTTTCCCGACCGAAGGTTCGAGCCTGACCATCAGCATCGGCCTGTCGACCTTGATCCCCCAGCCGGGCAGCGATTGCCGGCAATTGATCTCGGCGGCGGACAAGGGGCTGTACCTGGCGAAGAACAATGGGCGCAATCAGGTGGGGATTGAGTAAAGCGCGCCCCGTAGTGCTGTAGCAGCTGCCGAGCCCGCGAGGCTGCGTTCGAGGACGAAGTCCTCGCCAATTCTGCGCACGCGGTTTACCTGAATGACCGCGCCGCCTGATTTCACGACGGCTGCGCCGCCGAACGCAGCCTCGCGAGCTCGGCAGCTGCTACAGGCACCCGCGTTAATCCTGCAATCAGCCCAAAACCATTCGCCGCTAAAGCCGCCAGGCGGGCTGCCTTGACAGCTTGATTACGTTATACTCGCCGGCTTTCAAAAGTTCGCCAACGAGTGCTGCCCGCCATGGAAATCAACCCGATCCTTAACAGTATCAAGGACCTGTCCGAGCGCTCCGAAACTATTCGGGGGTATCTTTGACTACGATCAAAAGCATGAGCGTCTGACTGAAGTCAATCGCGAGCTTGAAGATCCGAGTGTCTGGAACAACCCGTCGTACGCTCAGGAGCTGGGCCGCGAGCGGTCGCTGCTGGCTCAGATCGTCGAAACCCTCGACGAAATGCACAGTGGTCTGGCCGATGCCAAAGACCTGCTGCTGATGTCCGCCGAAGAAGAAGATCAGGCCGCCGTCGATGACGTCGCTGCCGAAGTCGAGCGCCTGCGCGAGTCCCTGGAAAAACTTGAATTCCGTCGCATGTTCAGCGGTGAGATGGACGCCAACAACGCCTACCTGGACATCCAGGCCGGCTCCGGCGGTACCGAGGCTCAGGACTGGGCCAACATCCTGCTGCGCATGTACCTGCGTTGGGCTGATAAACGCGGTTTCGACGCGACCATCATGGAGCTGTCGGCCGGTGAAGTCGCCGGTATCAAAGGCGCTACCGTTCACATCAAGGGCGAATACGCCTTTGGCTGGCTGCGTACCGAAATCGGCGTGCACCGTCTGGTGCGCAAGAGCCCGTTCGACTCCGGCAACCGTCGTCACACCTCGTTCTCGGCCGTGTTCGTGTCGCCGGAAATCGATGACAACATCGAAATCGACATCAACCCGTCGGACCTGCGCATCGACACCTACCGCTCCTCCGGTGCCGGTGGTCAGCACGTTAACACCACCGACTCGGCCGTACGGATTACTCACGTACCGACCAACACCGTGGTCAGCTGCCAGAACGAACGTTCCCAGCATGCGAACAAAGACACCGCGATGAAAATGTTGCGGGCGCGTTTGTATGAGCAGGAAGTGCAGAAGCGCAACGCCGCTTCCCAGGCCCTGGAAGACACCAAGTCGGATATCGGCTGGGGTCACCAGATCCGTTCGTATGTGCTCGATGCCTCGCGGATCAAGGATCTGCGCACCAACATCGAACGCAGCGACTGCGACAAGGTGCTCGACGGCGATATCGACGAATACCTGGTGGCCAGCTTGAAACAAGGGCTTTAACGCACGCCCTGCGGGGGTCAATACGACCCTGTAGGAGCGAGGCTTGCCCGCGAACCCCGGCGAATGCCGGGGGCAACGAACCTGATGGAATATTTAAAGACATGAGCGACCTACAACTCGACCCGCAAGCCCTGCAACAGGAAGAAAACTCCCTGATCGCCCTGCGCAAGGAAAAGCTTGCTGCCGAGCGCGCCAAGGGCAATGCCTTCCCCAACGACTTCCGCCGCGACAATTACTGCGAAGATTTGCAGAAACAGTACGCGGACAAGACCAAGGAAGAGCTGGCAGAGGCTGCGATCCCGGTCAAGGTGGCGGGTCGCATCATGCTCAACCGTGGCTCGTTCATGGTGATTCAGGACATGACCGGGCGGATTCAGGTTTACGTCAACCGTAAAACCCTGTCCGAAGACACCCTGGCCGCGGTGAAAACCTGGGACATGGGCGACATCATTGCCGCCGAAGGCACCTTGGCGCGTTCCGGCAAAGGCGACCTGTACGTCGAAATGACCAGCGTGCGTCTGCTGACCAAATCCCTGCGCCCGCTGCCGGACAAGCACCACGGCCTGACCGACACCGAACAGCGCTACCGTCAGCGTTACGTTGACCTGATCGTCAACGAAGATGTGCGCCAGACCTTCCGCGTTCGCTCGCAAGTGATTGCACACATCCGCAGCTTCCTGATGAAGCGTGACTTCCTGGAAGTGGAAACGCCGATGCTGCAAACCATTCCAGGCGGCGCGGCGGCCAAGCCGTTCGAGACTCACCACAACGCGCTGGACATGGAAATGTTCCTGCGTATCGCGCCTGAGCTGTACCTCAAGCGCTTGGTAGTCGGCGGTTTCGAGAAAGTCTTCGAGATCAACCGCAACTTCCGTAACGAAGGCGTTTCGACTCGTCACAACCCTGAATTCACCATGCTGGAGTTCTACCAGGCTTACGCCGACTACGAAGACAACATGGACCTGACCGAAGAGCTGTTCCGCGAACTGGCTCAGCTGGTTCTGGGCAGCACCGACGTGCCTTACGGCGACAAGGTGTTCCACTTCGGCGAGCCGTTCGTGCGTCTGTCGGTGTTTGACTCGATCCTCAAGTACAACCCTGAGCTGACCGCTGACGACCTGACTGACATCGACAAGGCCCGCACCATCGCCAAGAAGGCCGGCGCCAAGGTGCTCGGCTTTGAAGGTCTGGGCAAGCTGCAGGTGATGATTTTCGAAGAGCTGGTCGAGCACAAGCTGGAACAGCCGCACTTCATCACCCAGTACCCGTTCGAAGTGTCGCCGCTGGCTCGTCGTAACGACGAAAACCCGAACGTCACCGACCGTTTCGAACTGTTTATCGGCGGCCGTGAAATCGCCAACGCCTACTCCGAGTTGAACGACGCGGAAGACCAGGCTGAGCGTTTCATGGCGCAGGTGGCCGACAAGGACGCCGGCGACGACGAAGCCATGCACTACGACGCCGACTTCGTTCGCGCATTGGAGTACGGCATGCCGCCGACTGCCGGTGAAGGGATCGGCATCGACCGTCTGGTGATGTTGCTGACCAACTCACCGTCGATCCGCGACGTGATCCTGTTCCCGCACATGCGGCCACAAGCGTAAGTGTTTCAATTAAAAAGCCGCCTATAACAGGCGGCTTTTTATTGCCTGTCTGGTACAAACGTATCAATTGGTTACTTTTGACGTTTAGAGAGGAATACCTGTCGTGAATCGTGCAATTGCTCAAGAAGGTGCAGCGGGTATCGCCACTGCGGTCGCTGAAAGTGTTCAGTACCAAGGCCGCAAAGCCAGCCGACAGGGCAGTGAACAGCGTCGACAGGACATTCTTGACGCGGCGATGCGCATTGTCGTGCGCGATGGCGTGCGGGCCGTGCGACACCGTGCAGTGGCCGCTGAAGCGGGTGTGCCGCTGTCGGCCACTACGTACTATTTCAAGGACATCGATGACCTGCTCACCGATACCTTCGCCCAATACGTGGAACGTAGCGCGGCATTCATGGCCCGGTTGTGGGCCAGCAACGAAGGCCTGTTGCGTGAGATGGTTGTCAGCGGCGATGGCACCCCCGAGTCCCGTTCACAGCTGGCGGACGATATCGCACGGCTGATGGCTGATTATGTTCATCGGCAATTGATCAATCGCCGCGAGCACTTGATGGCCGAGCAAGCCTTCCGCCAGGAAGCGTTGCTCAACCCGCGCCTGGCGTTGTTGGTGCGCTCCCATCAGCAAATTCTCCTGCAGGGCACCTGCCAACTTTTCGAAGTATTGGGTTCCCGTGAACCACAACAGGATGCCAAAGTGTTGACTGCGATTATCGGACGGATGGAATATCAGGGCCTGCTCAACGACGCCGAGCCTGTTGCCGAAGAGGAAATGCTCGGCATCCTCAACCGCTACATGCATTTGGTGTTGGCGTCGGTGTAACCCCTGAGTGGAAGCTAACCCCTGTGGGAGCGAGCCTGCTCGCGATGACGGTCTGACATTCAACATCTCTGTTGCCTGACACACCGCCATCGCGAGCAGGCTCGCTCCCACAGGGGCCGGCGTTCACTTGAGGTTGGTGTTGTGTTCATAGGGAGTGTTGAATGAAAGCCTGGCGCGTCGTTGTGATCGCCTTGTCGATCCTGCTGCTCAGTGGCTGTCTGGTGACTTTCAAGGAGCCGCTGCCCGCCAGCGAGCCCGCGCCCAAAGGGCTGCTCGGCAAATGGACCAGCACCAACGCCTGGGGCGAGCCGATGAACCTGGAACTGACGCGCATCGGCGACAATCGCTATCAGGCGGTCAGCTACTTCAAGGCCAAGCCCCATGAGCGTGAAGCCTATCCCTTCACCGTGTCGCGCCATGGCAATCGCTGGTACCTGTCGGCGAAGGTGCCGGCGCAGTTCGGCGGGAATTTCACCATCACCGGTTTCGAGCTCAATGATAAGCACGAACTGGTGGTCTACAACCTCGACCTCGAGCAGATCAAACAGGCCATGGGCCAAGAAGCCCTCAGTGGCCAAGGCTTCCGGACCGATGACGGCGACGGGGTGTTGATCAACAACAGCCTGGATCAGGTGTTCGCCTACCTCGATGATCCGGCCAATTCCGATGTTTTCGTCGAAGCGGTGCGTTACCAGCGCCTGGCCAAAACCAAATAAACCCAGCACGTAACGGTTTTACTACAGGAGTTTCGGGTGGACGAATACCAGCAGACGATACGCATTTTGTCCGATCGCATAGTGCTGGCGCAGACGCCGATTCGCGTTCTGGATGCGGTCAAGTGGGACGACAGCATTCGCAAGGGGTTCTTCAAAGGCAAGGGCAAGGAAATGCCGGCCGTGGACCGCGACTATTACCTCAATCGACCGCTGGCATTTGATTCCAGCAAAGTGAAGCTGGAATTCCAGAACATCGAGCGCGACATCACCCGCCAGCTCGGCCAGTTCAACCCGGTCGGCCAGATCATGCGCCGCATGTGCAAGGAATACCGGATGGTGGTGCGCATGCTCGAAGCGCGCGGCACCGAGGATTTCGGGCTGATTTCCCAGGAATTGTATGGCGCGGCGTCCGATGCGTTTCACGCCGGCGACCCGACCCTGGCCGACCTGGGCCTGATGCTCTCCGATTACCTGAACAACATCGATGGCCGTGGCGACCTCAAGGACGAACCGAAACTTCTCACCGCCAAGGAAGCCGTCGACCTGCTGCAGCATCGGTTGAACAAGGTATTTGGCGAGGCCGAGGAAACCATTCGGGTATTCGAGTCCGACGGGATCGTCGCCGATGCGGCGGCCGGCGCCGACTACATCAAGATCCGCGCCGACGCGATGTTCAACGACCGTGACGTGCGTGCGCTGGAAGTCCACGAAGGGCTCGTGCATGTGGGCACCACGCTCAACGGCCTGAATCAGCCGATCTGCACCTTCCTGTCCAAAGGCCCGCCGTCGTCCACCGTGACCCAGGAAGGCCTGGCGATCCTGATGGAAATCATCACCTTTGCCTCTTATCCGAGCCGCCTGCGCAAACTGACCAACCGCACCCGTGCCATTCATATGGTGGAGGAGGGCGCGGACTTCTTGCAGATCTACGATTTCTTCTGTGAGCAAGGCTTCGAAATGGCCGAAAGCTACGGCAACGCCAGCCGGGTTTTCCGCGGCTCGGTGCCGACCGGTCTGCCATTTACCAAAGACTTGTCCTACCTCAAGGGCTTTATCATGGTTTACAACTACATTCAGTTGGCCGTGCGTAAAGGCAAATTGGAGCAGATACCGCTATTGTTTTGCGGCAAGACCACGCTGGAAGACATGCGGACCTTGCGCCAATTGGTGGACGAAGGCCTGGTGGTACCGCCCAAGTACCTGCCCGACCAATTCCGCGACATGAACGCGCTGTCGGCCTGGATGTGTTTCTCCAACTTCCTCAACCACCTGAGCCTGGACCGGATCGAAGCGGATTATTCCAATATCTTGTGAGCAATAAATCCCCCTGTGGGAGCGGGCTTGCCCGCGATAGCGATGTCACAGTCATCATTAATGTTGAATGCTAAGCCGCCATCGCGGGCAAGCCCGCTCCCACAGGTAAGTCATTTATCACAGGATCGTGTTTCAACCCTATTTTCGCGAGGCTTCACCGGATGAGAATCCTCGGCATCTTTTGTCTGCTCCTGGCCCTCGGCGGTTGCGACTCTCTGCTGTTCTATCCCGAGCCCGGCCAGCCGTTCACCCCGGCAAAAGCCAAGCTCGAATTTCGCGACGTCACCCTGACCACCGCTGACGGCCTCAAGCTGCATGGCTGGTGGTTGCCGGCGAAAAAAGGTGTCGAGGTCAAAGGCACGGTGCTGCATTTGCACGGCAACGGCGGCAACCTGGCGTGGCATTTGGGTGGGAGCTGGTGGTTGCCGGAGCAGGGCTATCAAGTGTTGTTGGTGGACTATCGCGGGTACGGCTGGTCCGAAGGTAAACCGGCGTTGCCAGCGATCTATCAGGACATCGATGCCGCGTTCAAATGGCTTGACCAGGCCCCGGAGGTCAAGGGCAAGCCGCTGATCCTTCTCGGTCAGAGCCTTGGCGGTTCGATGGCCGTGCATTTCCTGGCCCAGCATCCCGAGCGCCAGCGGCAACTCAAGGCTTTTGTGCTCGATGGCGTGCCTGCCAGCTACCGCGATGTCGGGCGTTTCGCCCTGAGCACGTCATGGATGACATGGCCGTTCCAGGTGCCGTTGTCCTGGTTGGTGCCGGATGGCGACAGCGCGATCCATTCCATGATGCAGCTCAACGGCGTACCGAAGCTGATCTATCACAGTATCGATGATCAACTGGTGCCCCTTTCCAATGGCATCCGACTGTATCAAGCTGCGCCGCCGCCGCGAGTGCTGCAACTGACCCGGGGCGGTCATGTGCAAACCTTCGCCGACCCGGTCTGGCGAAAAGTCATGCTGCGCTACCTCGAAGACCCGCAGCATTTCAACGGCCTGCGCCGCCTGGGTGAAGTCCCGAATTACCCGGCACCCCCGAATTCTGAAGATGAACCACCAGAGAGTCCGCAATGAGTGAAGAACGTAACGCTATCCCGCTGATCATCACCGGTATTTGCAGCATCCTCGGCACCGTTGGCGCCCTGTGGTGGTACGGCTACCTGCACTTCGCCAAACCCGAAGATGCGCTGCTGCTCAGCGACTTCACCATGCTCAAGACCGTGCCAGGCGAAGACTATAAAGTCTCCCTGGAACCGGCCCCGCAAGTGGCCCAGTGCATCGATGGCGTGCTGGTGCTGTTCGACACCGACCAGAAAGGCCTGACCGGCGTGCTGATCAACAGCAAGAAAAAAGCCGTGCGCTGCATGGGCCAGGAAACCCCGCAAAAACTGCAACCGTAACCCGCCCGAAAAGATCGCAGCCTTCGGCAGCTCCTACATTGACCGAGTACACCCGCGACATCGCGGCATATGCAACTTTGTAGGAGTTGCCGAAGGCTGCGATCTTTTGATCTTAAAAACGAAAGCCCCGTCTGATCAATTCAGGCGGGGCTTTTAAGTATCAGCGTGGTCAGCTTACTTGGCGCTGATCGCCGAGCGCGGGACGACCGGCTGGTTGTCGTTGGAAATGGTCACTTCCACCCGACGGTTCATTGCGCGGCCCGAAACACTGGAGTTCTCCGCAACCGGGTATTCCTTGCCATAACCCTGGGCCACGATACGCGCCGGGTCGACACCCATCTTGATCAGGGCCACTTGCACCGAGGTCGCACGACGCTCGGACAGCGACTGGTTGTACGGCGCTGAGCCGGTGCTGTCGGTGTAGCCTTCGACAATCACTTTGCGGTCCGGGTTTTCCTGAAGGAACTGCGCCAGTTTGTTGATATTCACCAAACCGTTGGACTTCAGGTCCGCCTTGTTGGTGGCGAACAGCACATCACCAAACGTCACCAGCGTGCCGCGATCGGTCTGTTTGGCGTTCAGGCTGTCTTGCAGCTGTTTGATCTGCTGGTCGCGGGCATCCAGACGAGCCTGGGCCCTTTGTGCCGCGGCATTTTTCAGGTTGTTCTCAGCGGTGCGCAGGGCGATGGTCTGCTTGGCCACTTCAACACGCTGATTGGTCAGGTAAGCCAGTTGGTCGACCTTGGCCTGGTCTTCCTTGTCCAGGTAAGCCTTGTCGGCCTTGTCCAGGTATTCGCTGGCGTCTTTGGTTTCCAGTGCCGCAACTTTGCTCGCTTGCGGGTCGGCTTGCAGGCCGGTGTAGTTGGTACGGGCTTGTTCCAGGTTCGCGTTGGGCGGTGTGGAGCAGGCAGCCAGTGCGACGCTTGCGGCCAGGAGAGCGGGGATCATCAATTGTTTGCGCATAATGGTTCGTCCTTTCTATCGATAAGAGTTTCAGGTCTGGAAGTCGGGATGCGCGCTTACTGCACGGGGCGCTGACTTTCCTGACGCAGTTCCTGAACACCTTTCTGGGAGTCCTTCACAGCTTGTTCGGCTTTCATCGCCTGGGCCTTGCGCTCGGCGACACGGGCATCCCACTCGGCTTGCTCGGCCAGGATTCTGGCTTCGTCATACTTCTTGTCGTGCATGGCGATTTCGGCTTGTTTGAGCTTGTCCTGAGCGGCCTTCATTTCCACGGCGGCGAATTCGGTACCGCCGGCGCTGACGGCACTGTTCACGGCGGATTGGGTCACGGCGTATTGCTCGCTCGGCGGGTTACCGGCGCAACCGGCCAGAACGAAGCTGCTGCCGATGGCCAGGGCCGCCAGTTTGAGACCGCGCAGGTGGGTGAACGAGGATGGGGCAGTGCTGGTCTTCATGGTCTTCAACTCCATTGGATAACTCCTGAAAAACATCTGAATCCATCCTGGGCAAGGAGCCGCAACCTTCAATTTCCAGAGCATTCTTAAACGGCCGTCCCAGGCGTGGTTATTGGGTTGACCCAAAGTGTTTTTCAAAAGTTCACAGAAGATGGCCTATCGCCCGAAAAAACCTGATCGAGCAGACAAGGCTCTAAACCGGTAATTTTAGCGATGTGTAGCGGTATGCCCGAGCATTTCATGGCCCGGGAACACTCATATTGAAGGATGAATGCGATCAAACTGTGGGAGCGAGCCTGCTCGCGAAAGCGTCAGTAAATCCAGCATTGAGGATGGCTGATCCACCGCTTTCGCGAGCAGGCTCGCTCCCACAGGTTCTAGTGTTTTTGCTTGTCGTTATCGTCCGACAAATCGTGTAAATGACGACGGGACAAGGCTAGAAAGCGCGGCGTCGCTCCAACGTCTTCGTACAGCGGATCCCCTTCTTCGTCAGTGGCCACCACCGTTGACCCTTGCACGTACGGAAAACTCGCTTCGAGCTCTTCCAGGGCGGCGCCGATCAACTCGCCGAGCAGTTCTTCAGGATGCCGTTTGGGGTACATCTCGATAATCGCCGCCAGCCGTGCGGCGGCTTCCACGTCCAGACGAATCGTGTAGCCCGAGTCGGTCAGGCGACCCTTGGCGTTTTCTTCCCAATGCTTTGCGAGCTCGCGGATTTTCATAATAACCTCATTGCGCACCTGCTCGTGGCAGGCCGGGTGAGTCTCCGGCGGTGGCCGGCGGCAAGCCGTTGTACGGCTTATTATTGAGACTAGCGTCAGTTGAAGTCCCTTAGTCGTCCGCTTGTAAGAAGCGCTTTACGACGGCACTCTCTATCAGAGCCTCTAATAACCAAGCATAGCCGCCCGGATTTTCGCTGGAGAACTGCTGATGACCGATATTGATGCACGCTTGCGCGAGGACGTTCACCTGTTGGGTGAGCTGTTGGGCAACACCATTCGTGAACAGTACGGGGACGACTTTCTCGACAAGATCGAGCAGATCCGCAAAGGCGCCAAAGCCGACCGTCGCGGTTCGATGGACGCTGAACTCAGCGCCAGCCTCAACCAGTTGAGCGAAGACGAGTTGCTGCCGGTAGCGCGGGCGTTCAACCAGTTCCTCAACCTGGCCAATATCGCCGAGCAATATCAACTGATTCACCGCCGCGAAGAGTCGCAGCCCGAGCCGTTCGAGGCCCGGGTGTTGCCGGAACTGCTCGCTCGCCTGCTGACTGCGGGCCATGACGCCGAGTCTCTGGCGCGGCAATTGGGGCGGCTGGAAATCGAGCTGGTATTGACCGCGCACCCTACCGAAGTGGCGCGTCGCACACTGATCCAGAAGTACGACGCGATCGCCGCGCAACTGGCCGCGCAAGACCACCGTGACCTGACCACCGCCGAACGCGAGCAGATCAAGACGAAGTTGCAGCGCCTGATCGCCGAAGCCTGGCACACCGAAGAAATCCGCCGTACCCGCCCGACCCCGGTGGACGAAGCCAAGTGGGGCTTTGCGGTGATCGAGCATTCGCTATGGCAGGCGATTCCCAATTATTTGCGCAAGGCCGATCGGGCTCTGCATGCCGCCACCGGCCTGCACCTGCCACTGGAGGCCGCGCCGATTCGCTTTGCCTCGTGGATGGGCGGCGACCGCGACGGCAACCCCAACGTTACCGCCGCCGTGACCCGCGAAGTGTTGCTGCTGGCGCGCTGGATGGCCGCCGATTTGTATCTGCGCGATGTGGATCATCTCGCCGCCGAGTTGTCGATGCAGCAGGCCAGTGACGAGTTGAAAGCCAAGGCCGGCGACAGTGCCGAGCCTTACCGCGCAGTGCTCAAACAATTGCGTGAACGCCTGCGCGCGACCCGTAATTGGGCCCACGCATCCCTGGCGGCAACCACGCCAGCGTCGGCCGATGTGCTGCAAAACAACCGCGACCTGCTGGACCCGCTGGAGCTGTGCTACCACTCGCTGCATGAATGCGGCATGGGCGTCATCGCCGATGGCCCGTTGCTCGATTGCCTGCGCCGTGCGGTGACCTTCGGGCTGTTTCTGGTGCGCCTCGATGTGCGCCAGGACTCGTCTCGCCACACGGCGGCCATGACCGAAATCACCGATTACCTCGGCCTGGGCCGTTATGAGGACTGGAGCGAAGAAGAGCGCATCGCCTTCCTGATGCGCGAACTGAACAATCGCCGGCCGTTGCTGCCGGCGTACTTCAAGGCGTCTGCCGACACCGCCGAAGTGCTGGCGACGTGCCGGGAAATCGCCGCGGCACCGGGGGCTTCCCTCGGTTCGTATGTGATTTCCATGGCGGGTGCCGCTTCCGACGTGCTGGCCGTGCAATTGCTGCTCAAAGAGTCCGGCGTATTGCGGCCGATGCGCGTGGTGCCGCTGTTCGAAACCCTCGCCGACCTCGATAACGCCGGCCCTGTGATCGAAAAACTTTTGCTGCTGCCGGGTTATCGCTCGCGCCTGCAAGGGCCGCAGGAAGTGATGATCGGTTATTCCGACTCGGCCAAGGACGCTGGCACTACAGCGGCGGCCTGGGCCCAGTATCGGGCGCAGGAGCGTTTGGTCGACATCTGTCGCGAGCAGCAAGTGGAGCTGCTGTTGTTTCACGGTCGCGGTGGCACCGTGGGCCGTGGTGGTGGCCCGGCGCACGCGGCGATTCTGTCGCAGCCGCCGGGGTCGGTGGCGGGGCGTTTCCGCACCACCGAGCAGGGGGAAATGATTCGTTTCAAATTTGGCCTGCCGGACATCGCCGAGCAAAACCTCAATCTGTACTTGGCGGCGGTGCTGGAGGCGACCTTGTTGCCACCGCCACCCCCTGAGCCTGCCTGGCGCCATTTGATGGACGAATTGGCCGCCGATGGCGTCAAGGCTTACCGCGCCGTGGTGCGAGAAAATCCGCAGTTCGTCGAGTATTTCCGCCAGTCGACCCCGGAACAGGAGTTGGGGCGTTTGCCTTTGGGCAGCCGCCCGGCCAAGCGCCGCGCTGGCGGGATTGAAAGCCTGCGCGCCATTCCGTGGATCTTCGGCTGGACCCAGACGCGCCTGATGTTGCCGGCCTGGCTTGGCTGGGAAGCGGCATTGAGCAAGGCGCTGGAGCGTGGCGAAGGTGAGTTGCTGGGGCAGATGCGCGAGCAGTGGCCGTTCTTCCGTACCCGCATCGATATGCTGGAAATGGTGCTGGCCAAGGCCGACGCCGATATCGCCCAATCTTACGATGAGCGCCTGGTCGAGCCGGATCTGCTCCCTTTGGGGGCGCATTTACGCGACCTATTGTCGCAGGCCTGTGCGGTGGTCCTGGGGTTGACCGGTCAGTCGCAGCTACTGGCACATAGCCCAGCCACCCTTGAATTCATCCGCCTGCGCAACACTTACCTCGACCCGCTGCATCTATTGCAGGCCGAACTGTTGGCACGTTCGCGGCAACAGGATGTGGCCCAAGGCAGCCCGGTAGAACAGGCGTTACTGGTGTCTGTGGCGGGGATTGCCGCCGGTTTGCGAAATACCGGCTAAGGTTTTCATCGTGGGGGACAGGCACCCGGCGCGAGCGTCGAGTGCCTGCTGGCGAGCGGTCGAAAAGGTCTGTCACGCGACAGTTAA
Organism: Pseudomonas sp. BF-R-26; assembly: GCF_019947395.1. Classification (NCBI taxonomy): domain Bacteria; kingdom Pseudomonadati; phylum Pseudomonadota; class Gammaproteobacteria; order Pseudomonadales; family Pseudomonadaceae; genus Pseudomonas; species Pseudomonas sp. BF-R-26. The sequence goes on from NZ_JAGYGK010000012.1 coordinate 53,257, forward strand.
TGATGGGGTTGCGACTTGGGTTACCCCTTCGCGGGGTCTCATCAGGCGCGGGTTTCTCCGACTTTCGGCGGCTTGTGTGGGCAGGGCCTGCTGTGTATCTTGATCAGCCTTTGGCCGTTTGGGCGGTCGCGATCCTATTTTTGAGATTGGCCCCAAGAGGCGAATCTGACGTTATCTATATAAAAAATTGAGGAGCACATCGATGCGCGTCATTCTGCTGGGAGCTCCCGGGGCCGGTAAAGGTACTCAGGCTAAGTTCATCACCGAGAAATTCGGCATTCCGCAAATCTCCACCGGCGACATGCTGCGTGCTGCTGTAAAAGCCGGTACCGAGCTGGGTGTTAAAGCCAAAGGCATCATGGATGCCGGTGGTCTGGTCTCTGACGATCTGATCATCGCACTGGTCAAGGACCGTATCGCGCAGCCTGACTGTGCCAACGGTTTCCTGTTCGACGGTTTCCCGCGCACCATTCCGCAAGCTGAAGCGCTGGTAGAAGCTGGCGTGGAGCTGGACAACGTGGTCGAAATCGCCGTCGATGACGAAGAAATCGTTCAGCGTATCGCCGGTCGTCGCGTTCACGAGGCCAGCGGCCGCGTGTATCACACCGTCTACAACCCGCCGAAAATCGCCGGCAAAGACGACATCACCGGTGAAGAGCTGGTGCAGCGCAAGGACGACACCGAAGAAACCGTGCGTCATCGCCTGTCGGTCTACCACTCCCAGACCAAACCATTGGTGGAGTTCTACCAGGGTCTGGCCTCTGCGCAGGGCAAGCCGAAATACAGCCATATTCCGGGTGTTGGCTCGGTTGAAGTGATCACCGGCAAGGTGCTTGAAGCACTGAGCTGAAAAGTCTGATCGGCTTCATCTTCTACGGCCCGCTTGCGGGCCGTAGTTGTTTATACTGGCGCACTTTTTCTGACCTCTCTTACGGAAACATCGATGAGCACCTTGCTGGCCCTGGACACCGCGACTGAAGCTTGCTCCGTTGCTTTGCTGCATGACGGCAAAGTCACGAGTCATTACGAGGTGATCCCGCGCCTGCATGCGCAGAAGCTACTGCCGATGATCCAGCAACTGCTGGCCGATGCCGGCACCACGCTGCAAGCGGTCGATGCCATTGCGTTCGGCCGTGGACCGGGCGCGTTCACCGGTGTGCGGATCGCTATCGGCGTGGTGCAAGGTCTGGCATTTGCGCTGGATCGCCCGGTGTTGCCGGTCTCCAACCTCGCCGTACTTGCCCAACGGGCCTATCGCGAACATGGCGTCAGCCAGGTCGCGGCGGCCATCGATGCGCGCATGGATGAGGTGTATTGGGGTTGCTACCGCGAAACGGCGGGGGAGATGCGGTTGGTGGGCAACGAAGCGGTATTGCCACCCGAAGTCGCCGCATTGCCGGCCGATGCCAGCGGCGAGTGGTTCGGCGCGGGCACCGGTTGGGGGTATGCCGAGCGCATTGCCGTCAACCTGAGCGGGCAGGACGCGGGCATGCTGCCCCACGCCGAAGACCTGCTGACCCTGGCGCGTTTTGCCTGGGAACGCGGCGAAGCAATCGTGGCCGATGAGGCGCAGCCGGTGTATTTGCGCGATAAAGTTGCGACGCCCAAAGCGCGTTAATTCCTGTGGCGAGGGAGCTTGCTCCCGTTCGGCTGCGGAGCAGTCGTAGAACCTGATGGCGCGGTGTACCTGACTGCGCTTGGGGGCAGCTTCGCAGCCCAGCGGGAGCAAGCTCCCTCACCACAAAGTGTTCCAACCGCAGCCAATCGTCAGTTTTCTACCAGCCGCTTTTAAACCTTTTCGCTTTTCTGTGTTCTAGTTATCACTCGGCAGTTTGCGAAGTGGGCTATGTGCCACTAAGCTGCCATCACTGATACCGGACATGTACTCATGCGTATAGACGGCGTTTCCTCCCAGTCCTACCCCATCAAGCGCAAGCCCCGCAAAGGCCCTGTGGCGGATGACGACTACGTCGATATCGACGGCGAGCTGGAATTCCCTACCGAAGAGCAATTGGCCGCCCGCGCCGCCAAAGCTTCCGCGCAACGTCTGAGCAATCTCCCCGCTCGTCAACAAGACATGATTTATCACCGCGCCATGAGCAAAAGCGTGGCGATGGCACTGGCCAGTTACCTGAGCACCGCCACTTTTGTCGATTGGGATGCGGATGTACTGGGTCTCGACCTGTACATCTGATGTTGCAGCCTTACTACCTCGGCTGCCCGTCCTGGAGTGAAAACGCCTGGCGCGATTACTTGTATCCACAAGACGCCAGGCCCGCCGAGTTTCTCAATCTTTATTCTCAAGTGTTCAACGCCGTGGAAGGCAATACGACCTTCTACGCGAGCCCCTCTGCCGCCACAGTGCAGCGTTGGGCCGAAACCATGCCTGAACACTTTCGCTTCACCGCCAAGTTCCCCGGCGACATCAGCCATAGCGGTGACCTGCGCGAACAACTGACCGCCGCCGAAACCTTCCTGCAATTGCTCAGCCCTCTGGGTGAGCGGGTTTCTCCCCTCTGGCTGCAATTGTCCAAAAGCTTCACCCCTCAACGCTTGTCCGAGCTGGCCGGTTTTATCGATGCGGTGGACCGGCCCTTGGCGGTCGAAGTGCGGCACGATGAGTTCTTTGCCAAGGGCGATGCCGAGCGAATGCTCAATCGCCTGTTGCTGGACCGCGGTGTCGAGCGCATCTGTCTCGATCCGCGAGCGCTGTTCAGCTGCACATCGACCGATCCTTCAGTGCTTCACGCCCAATCGAAAAAGCCCCGGGTGCCGCCTCGTCCTGCTGCGTTTACTCAGTTTCCACAGGTGCGTTTCATCGGCCATCCGCAGTTGGAAGCCAACGATCCATTCCTGGTGCCGTGGGTCGAAAAAATCGCAGTCTGGATCGAAGAGGGCCGCACGCCCTATATCTTCCTGCACACCGCCGATAACCTGCTGGCGGCAAAACTCGCACAACGTTTTCACGCACAACTGATGCTGCGTTTGCCTGGCTTGCCGCCGCTGCCTGAGCTATACAGAGAGCCCGCCGCCGAGCAACTTGGCTTGCTCTGAAGCGGGTTTTCCTCTTTTCAGGAGCCTGCCAATGGATGCGCAAACCCTTCGAGCCCAGGCGTTCAAAGCACTGCACGAACGCGAGGGCGCTTTTGTCATTCCCAACCCTTGGGACGCCGGCTCGGCGAAAATGCTCGCCAGCCTTGGCTTCGAGGCGCTGGCGACCACCAGTGCCGGTTACGCCTTTTCCCGGGGCCGTCCCGATGGTGGGTTGACGCTCGACGAGACCCTGGCGAACGTTGAGGCGATTGTCGCGGCCACCAATCTGCCGGTAGCGGTGGATCTCGAAAACGGTTTTGCCGACGCCCCCGCCGACTGCGCTCAAAGTATTGTGCGTGCGGCAAAGGTCGGTGCGGTCGGCGGTTCGATCGAAGATGCCACCGGGCGTGAGGACGGTCCGATCTACTGCTTCGAGCATGCCGTGGCGCGTATCGAAGCGGCCGTCGCGGCAGCTCGCAACTTGCCTTTTCCCTTCGTACTGACGGCGCGTGCCGAGAACTATCTGCACGGCAATCCTGACCTCGACGATACCATTCGCCGCTTGCAGGCATTCGCCGAGGCGGGGGCCGACGTGCTTTACGCACCGGGCCTGCGCAGCGCTGAAGAGGTCTTGGCGGTGGTCCGCGCCGTGGCGCCGAAACCGGTTAATGTGTTGATGTCCGGCGGGCTCAAGCTGACGGTCGAGCAGTTGAGTGAAATGGGCGTCAAACGCATCAGCGTCGGTTCGGCCCTGGCCTTGGCGGCGTATGGCGAGTTCTTCCGCGCCGCCGAGGAAATCCAGCAACACGGGACCTTCGGCTTTACCTCCCGGTCGATGCCGTTCCAGAAGGCTAATCAATTGTTCAAGGGCTGACGATGCGGTTTCGGTGGGGGCTGTTGCTGGTGCTGTTGATCATCGGCGCTGCCGGGTTGAGCGTCTGGCGCGGCTGGGTTTCCATTCCCCCGCAATGGAACCCATGGGCGCCGCTGGACGTAAAGGCCGAACCGAACCTGCTGACCCGCTACAAACTGATGCGTCTGCGCGATGATCCGCAGTTATGCGACCACGCCCTGAGCAGCTCCGGGTTACGTGTAAGCCATCAGGTCGACAGCCCGGACGCGGCCTGCCCGTTGACCAACACCTTGCGTGTGCAAGGCGGCGAGGCGGCGCTGAGCAGCAGTTTCCTCGCCAGTTGCAGTCTGGCGGTAGCGTTTGCCTTGTTCGAGCGCCACGCCCTGCAACCGGCGGCTCAGGCTGTCTACGGGCAGGCTGTGAAACGGGTCGACCATCTCGGCAGCTTCGCCTGTCGCAACGTTTACAACCGCGAAAACGGCAGACGCAGCCAGCATGCCACGGCCGATGCGCTGGATATCAGCGGATTCCGGCTGGCGGACGGTCGATTCATCAGTGTGCTCAAGGATTGGCCGAAGGATAACCAGGACGCGAGATTTCTCCATCAGGTTCGCGACGGCGCCTGCGACATGTTCAGTGTGGTATTGAGCCCGGACTACAACGCCGCCCATCGCAATCACTTTCATGTGGATGTCGGGCCGTGGTGGCGGTGTCGCTGAGGGTTACGCGGCGATGCGCAGGTTCTGCAGAACGATCGGGCGTGCCCAGCCGTTATCGAAATCGAATTGTTTTTGTTGCTCCACCAGCTCTTCGGGCGAGAACGGCGGGAATGGTTTGTCCAGCAGGTCGAGCTCGAACTCGGCGATCGGCAAGTGCAGCGGTCGCGCTTGCGGTGCGGTGCCAGGCTCCGGCAGTGGGCGACCGGCGGTGAGCACAATCGGGCGTACCCAGCCGCTGTCGAAGTCCTGTTGTTTCTGTTGCGCGACGATTTCTTCCGGCGGGAACGGCGGGAAAGGTTTATCGGCCAGGTCCATTTCGAACTCGGCAATCGGCAGGAACAGTGGTTCGGGTGGGCGGACTGGTGTTTCCATCACATCACATTCGCGCTGGGAAATGATGTGCGCCAGCAGCTCGCTGCCAACGGTCGGTTCGACCGGGCTGTCGAGATCAACCGGCGGGAAGGTGCCAGACACGGGCACGACATCGCCCGACTGATCGGCCAGGGCCTGGGCAAAAAAATCCTGCCACAGGTGACTGACGCCGCTCAGTGCTTGGGAATTTCGCAGGCCAAAATCGCCGTGGGGCGAGATGTAACCTATCGATGTGCGTTGAATGTCTGACATTTCTCTCGGTCGACGCTCAGCTCTGGCAAAATGCTCGATAGTTTGGTTATCGGCCGTTTTTGCCGATCATTAATTTTTTGAGCGTGTTTTCCCATGATTGAGCAACCTGCGGCCTGCCGCATCCATGTCGAGGCCTTGGGCACGACCTTTCAGCCACAGGCCGAGCAATGGGCCGAGCGCCTGGGGTTGCCGTTGCAGGTGGATGACGGCGAGTTTGCCTTGCAGGTGGGCGAGCAGGGGTTGCAGCTGCAGCAACTCGGGCCGGACGCACCGGGACCGGTGCGGGTGGATTTCGTTGAAGGTGGCGCGGCCCATCGTCGGTTGTACGGCGGCGGTAGCGGTCAGATGATCGCCAAAGCGGTCGGCGTCGCCCAAGGCGTGCGCCCGCGCGTGCTGGACGCCACGGCGGGGTTGGGCAAGGACGCGTTCGTGCTGGCCAGCCTGGGCTGCGAGATGAGCCTGATCGAGCGCCAGCCGCTGATCGGCGCGTTGCTGGAAGATGGCCTGGCGCGCGGCGCGGAAGATTTCGACGTGGCGCCGATCGTGGCGCGGATGCGTTTGCTCAAGGGCAATTCGATCGAGGTGATGCGCAACTGGGAAGGCGAGCCGCCGCAGGTGATCTACCTCGACCCGATGTTTCCCCATCGTGAGAAAACCGCGTTGGTGAAGAAGGAAATGCGCCTGTTCCGGCCGCTGGTAGGCGATGACCCGGATGCGCCGGCATTGCTCGAAGCGGCGTTGGCCCTGGCCAGTCACCGGGTAGTGGTCAAACGCCCACGCAAGGCGCCGTGCATCGACGGGCCGAAGCCGAGTCATGCGCTGGATGGCAAGTCCAGCCGATACGACATTTATCCGAAGAAAGCGCTCAAGCCCTGATTCGATACTGATCGTTCCCACGCTCTGCGTGGGAATGCCTCAATGGACGCTCTGCGTCCGCTTCGAAAGGGGCGCGGAGCGTCCCGGGCTGCATTCCCACGCAGAGCGTGGGAACGATCATCAGACCGACTCCGGCCGATAAGCCCGCATAAACAACCCCACCACTTCCCGCACATGGGCTTCAGCCGCATCCCCGGTCACCGGCTCGCCGCAGCCATACAGCAAGCGGAAATTCCCCGCGCCCTTGAGCAGGCAGAAGAAATGCTCTGCCGCATTGCGCGGTTTATCGATGCTCAACGCGCTGCTCTGATTGACCTTGGTCAACAACCGCTCCATGCCGTGCAGCATGCGTTCTGGCCCGGCCTCGAAGAAAATCAGCGAAAGTTTCGGGTCCTGGCTGCCCAGCGTCGCCATCAACCGGTGCAGGTTCACCGATTCGTCGCTGTTGATCAGCTGATGAAAACCGCGCGCGATGTTCAGCAGCACGGTTTCCACCGCAATGCCGTCCGGCAACTCAAAAAACAGCGTTGGCAGTTGCTCCTCGCACTTGGCCATCACCGCGGCGGCAAACAGCGTCTCTTTGTCATTGAAATGGCTGTAGACCGTCAGCTTCGACACGCCGGCCTCGGCCGCCACGGCATCCATGCTGGTGTTGGCGTATCCCTTACTCAGAAACAGGATTTTCGCCGAGTCGAGGATTGCCTGGCGCTTGGCCAGATCCTTGGGACGGCCCGGACCGCTGGGTGTTGAAAGATTGTTCGACATTCTTCGCTTTAATACTGGACTGGTGAGTTTGCTATTAATAACATACTGGTCAGTATAATTATTCCAAGCACCATTAGCGAAAGGTCCTTCTCCATGTTCCGCTATGCCTTGCCCCTCGCATTGCCGGTCAGTCTGGCTTTTTTATTGTCTGCGTGTGGCCATGAAGAGGCGCCTCAAGTCACCGTCCGCCCGGCCATGGTCGTACAGCCAGAGCCCTCGGCTCAGGCCATGGAAAGTTATCCCGGTGAAGTCCGTGCGCGCTATGAGCCAGATCTGGCCTTCCGCATTGGCGGCAAAGTCAGCCGACGACTGGTCGAGGAAGGTCAGCGGGTCAAGGCTGACCAGCCTCTGGCGGAACTCGATCCTCAGGACGTGCGCCTGCAACTGGAAGCCACCCGTGCCCAGGTCGCCGCCGCCGAGGCCAACCTGAGCCTGGTGCGCGCCGAGCGCGATCGTTATAAGACCCTGATGGAGCGGCAAATGGTCAGCCGTTCGCAGTACGACAACGCGGAAAACCTCTACCGCTCCGGTGAAGCACGCCTCAAGCAAATCAAAGCCGAATTCAACGTATCGACCAATCAGGCCAGTTACGCGGTGCTGCGCGCGCCCCAGGATGGCGTGGTGGCCAAACGTGCGGTAGAAGTCGGGCAAGTGGTCGCGGCCGGGCAAACCGTGTTTACCCTCGCCACCGATGGCGAGCGTGAAGTGTTGATCAGCCTGCCGGAGCAGAGCTTCGGTCGTTTCAAGGTCGGCCAGCCGGTCTCGGTGGAACTCTGGACCCAGCCCGATCAACGTTTCCCCGGACGCATCCGTGAACTGTCGCCTGCGGCCGATCCGAAATCCCGCACCTTCGCCGCCCGTATCGCCTTTACCGCCGGCAAGGTTCCCGCCGAACTCGGCCAGAGCGCCCGGGTGTTCATCCAGACCGCCGATGTGGTGTCGTTGTCGGTGCCGCTGTCGGCGGTCACCGCGGAAAACGGTGCCACTTATGTGTGGGTGGTCGGCGCCAACAATACCTTGAAAAAAGCCCCGGTGCGGGTCGGTGCATTCGGTGAGAAAACCGTGCCGGTGCTCGAAGGCCTGAACGCCAGCGATTGGGTGGTGGCGGCCGGTGTTCATGTGCTTCACGACGGGCAGCAAGTGCGCCCGGTGGATCGCTCCAACCGCGTGGTCAATCTGGCGCACAAGGAGTAATCCCCGATGGGTTTCAATCTTTCCGAATGGGCGCTGCGTAACCGTCAGATCGTCCTGTTCCTGATGCTTTTGCTGGCCGTCGTAGGCGCGTTGTCCTACACCAAGCTCGGCCAAAGCGAAGACCCGCCGTTCACCTTCAAGGCCATGGTGATTCGCACCACCTGGCCGGGGGCCACGGCCGAGGAAGTGTCGCGCCAGGTTACCGAGCGTATTGAAAAGAAACTGATGGAAACCGGCGAGTACGACCGGATCGCTTCATTCTCCCGCCCGGGTGAGTCTCAGGTCACGTTCATCGCTCGGGATTCGATGCATTCGGTGGAGATCCCGGAGCTCTGGTATCAAGTCCGCAAGAAGATCAGCGACATTCGCCACACCCTGCCACCGGGCATCCAGGGGCCATTCTTCAACGATGAGTTTGGCACCACCTTCGGCAACATCTACGCCCTGACTGGCGAAGGTTTTGATTACGCGGTGCTCAAGGACTACGCCGACCGTGTCCAGATTCAGCTGCAACGGGTCAAGGATGTGGGCAAGGTCGATCTGCTCGGGCTGCAGGACGAGAAGATCTGGATCGAGCTCTCCAACGTCAAACTGGCCACCCTCGGGTTGCCGTTGGCGGTGGTGCAGCAGGCGCTTGAAGAGCAGAACGCGATGTCCACCGCAGGCTTCTTCGAAACCACCAGCGAGCGTTTGCAGCTACGGGTTTCGGGGAATTTTCAGACGGTCGATGAGATCAAGAATTTCCCGATCCGCGTGGGTGATCGCACGTTCCGCATCGCCGATGTGGCGAACGTTCGCCGTGGTTTCAACGATCCACCGGCGCCGCGCATGCGCTTCATGGCTGAAGACGCCATCGGTCTGGCGGTGGCCATGAAGGATGGCGGCGACATACTGATTTTGGGTAAGGCGCTGGAAGTCGAATTCACCCGAATCCAGAAGAACCTTCCGGCCGGCATGCAGCTGCGCAAAGTGTCCGATCAACCCGCCGCGGTGAAAACCAGTGTCGGCGAGTTCGTTCAGGTATTGGTGGAGGCGCTGGCGATTGTGTTGCTGGTGAGTTTCTTCTCCCTCGGTGTGCGCACCGGCATGGTCGTAGCACTGGCGATTCCGCTGGTGTTGGCGATGACCTTCGCCTGCATGTATTACCTCGGCATCGGCCTGCACAAGATTTCCCTCGGCGCGCTGGTACTGGCTCTGGGGTTGCTGGTGGACGACGCGATCATCGCTGTGGAAATGATGGCGATCAAAATGGAGCAGGGCTTCGACCGGGTCAAAGCCGCCAGTTATGCCTGGACCAGCACCGCGTTCCCGATGCTCACCGGTACGTTGATCACTGCTGCCGGTTTCCTGCCGATTGCCACCGCGCAATCGGGCACCGGCGAATACACCCGTTCGATCTTCCAGGTGGTGACCATCGCGCTGCTGGCATCGTGGATTGCCGCCGTAGTCTTTGTGCCTTATCTGGGGGAAAAACTCCTACCGGATCTGGCGAAAATTCACGCCGCCAAGCATGGCATCGGCGACGGCCAACCCGACCCTTATGGCACGCCGTTCTATCAGCGCGTCAGACGGTTGGTGGAATGGTGCGTGCGTCGGCGCAAAACGGTGATCGTCCTGACCATCGTGATGTTCGTCGCGTCAGTGGTGCTGTTCCGTTTCGTGCCACAGCAGTTCTTCCCGGCTTCGGGGCGACTGGAATTGTTGGTCGATTTGAAACTGACCGAAGGTGCGTCTCTGAGCAATACTGCCGAGGAGGTCAAACGCCTTGAGGGCCTGCTCAAGGATCACGCCGGGATCGACAATTACGTGGCTTACGTCGGTACCGGCTCGCCGCGCTTCTACCTGCCGCTGGATCAGCAACTGTCGGCAGCGAGCTTTGCGCAGTTTGTCGTGCTGGCCAAAACCATCGAGGATCGCGAAACCCTGCGTACCTGGCTGATCGAAACCCTCAACGAACAATTCCCGGCCTTGCGCTCGCGGGTCACGCGGCTGGAGAACGGCCCGCCGGTTGGCTACCCGGTGCAGTTCCGGGTGACCGGTGAGCACATCGAGGAAGTCCGCGCATTGGCCCGTAAAGTAGCGGCCAAGGTTCGCGAGAACCCACACGTTGCCAACGTGCATCTGGATTGGGAAGAGCCGAGCAAAGTCGTTTACCTGAACGTCGATCAGGACCGCGCGCGGGCGCTGGGTGTGAGCACGGCAAACCTCTCGGGTTTCCTGCGAAGCTCGCTGACCGGTGCCAGCGTCAGCCAGTACCGCGAAGACAACGAGTTGATCGAGATCCTGCTGCGCGGCACGGTGCATGAGCGCACCGAACTGGCGTTGCTGCCAAGCCTGGCCGTGCCGACCGACAATGGTCGCAGCGTGGCGCTGTCGCAGATTGCAACGCTGGAATACGGCTTTGAGGAAGGCATCATCTGGCACCGTAACCGCCTGCCCAACGTGACGGTTCGCGCCGATATCTATGGCAAGGAACAACCGGCGACGCTGGTGCAGCAAATCATGCCGACCCTCGATCCAATTCGCGCCGAACTGCCGGACGGCTATCTTCTGGACGTCGGCGGTACGGTGGAAGACTCGGCTCGCGGGCAGAACTCGGTGAAGGCCGGTGTGCCGCTGTTTATCGTGGTGGTGCTGACGTTGCTGATGCTGCAACTGCGCAGTTTCTCACGCACGGTGATGGTGTTTCTGACGGCGCCACTGGGGCTGATTGGTGTGACGCTGTTTCTGATGGTGTTCCGCCAGCCGTTCGGTTTTGTGGCGATGCTCGGGACGATCGCCTTGTCCGGGATGATCATGCGCAACTCGGTGATTCTGGTGGATCAGATTGAGCAGGATATCGCTGCCGGGCTTAAGCCTTGGCAGGCGATTATCGAGGCGACGGTGCGGCGGTTCCGACCGATTGTGCTGACGGCGTTGGCGGCGGTGTTGGCGATGATTCCATTGTCGCGCAGTGTGTTTTTCGGGCCGATGGCGGTGGCGATCATGGGCGGGCTGATTGTGGCGACGGCGTTGACGTTGCTGTTTTTGCCGGCGTTGTATGCGGCTTGGTTCAGGGTCAAGCAAGAGCCGGTCTGACTCTTTGGGGCGTGTATACGCAGCTCCACTGTAGGAGCGAGGCTTGCCCGCGAAGGTGGTCCAGGCTCCTACACATATTTCAGATCCGTCTGATATTGAGTCAACGTAGGTGCACTGGTGTACTCAAGACTCAATTTCGTGAGTTGTTGAGACACCAATAATGAAAAAGCCGCCCATGCTGAAGGGCAGATCCGACCCGGTGTTCGATCGTTTGGGGCAATCTCCCCACAAGGAACGCCTCTCGGACTACCTCGCACTGCTCAAGCCTCTGGACGATCAGGGGCGCTATCTTCCGTTCGATGAGTTGCGCTACCGCTGGGCGCCGGGGCTGGATTCGAATCTGTGCTGGGCCTTGGTCAAGAAAGCCCGGACCGCGCAGTATTCCAGCCTTTTGCCATTGGGCGAGCCCATTCAGTGGGGGAAATTTGTGCTGACCCCATTGGCCCAGAAAGCTGTTTCGGCCGTTGATCGACAAGCGACGACGGCAGCCCTTGAATACATGACCGGACAGATCGGCGAACGAGCGCATTTCAGCTATCTGCTCAACGATCTGATCGAAGACGAAGCCATCAGCAGCAGCCAGCTCGAAGGTGCAGCGACCACCACCCGCGTGGCCAAGGACATGCTCAAGCGCAAACGCCTGCCGCGTACGCCGGATGAGCGGATGGTCATCGGCAACTACAAGATGATGAACTTCGCTTGGGAAAAGCGTTATGACCCCTTGAGCATCGAACTGATCACGGCGATGCATCGTGTTGGCGTTGAAGGTATCGATGACCCGCAATATTCACCGGGTGCTTTCAGGATCAACGATGACGTGGTGGTGCAGGACGGTGAGGGCAACACTGTTCATACGCCGCCCCCCGCAGCGGGACTCGCGTCACGATTGCAGGTGCTGTCGAAGTGGATCAACCAGTCTCACGACGATCCCGATCAAGTGGATTACCTTCATCCATTGATCAAAGGTATCGCGCTGCATTTTGCGCTGGGCTATGAGCATCCTTTTCGCGATGGCAACGGTCGGGTCGCGCGGGCACTGTTTTACTGGTTCATGTTCAAGAATGATTTTTCGGCCTTTCGCTACATCGCGATTAGCCTGTTGCTGCGCAATGCGCCGGTGAAATATGGGCGCTCGTATCTGAATACCGAGGCCGATGATCTGGACATGACCTATTTCATCGACTTCCAGTGTTCAGTGATCTTCCGGGCAGTCAGCGCTTTTACTGAGGCTTATCGAAAAAGCCTTGCCTACACCGAAAGCTTTGATCGATGGCTGCTGGAGTCAGGTTTCTTCGACCAGCTCACCGAGAAACAGCGAGCCGTATACCAAGTGGCCAAGAGTGGAATGGCCAAGGAGTTCACGGCGGTCAATGTGAAGGAGAATCTGAACTGCTCTTACAACACCGCGTCGGCCACCCTGAACGGGTTGGTCGAGTTGAAGGTGTTCGAGAAAAGGAAGATGGGGCGCGAGTGGGTATTCTTTCTGCGGGCAGCGTCGATGATCTGATTTTCGTGGGAGCGGGCTTGCTCGCGATGAGGCTGTGTCAGTCGACATCAACTGTGGCTGAAACACCGCAATCGCGAGCAGGCTCGCTCCCACAGGATCGGAGTTGAGGTTTAGAGCGTACCAAACACCTTCTTCGCCAAACTGGTCGCCGCCGCAGCAGGGTTCTGGCGAATGGTTTCTTCCTGCTTGCCGATCATCTCGAACAAACCGTTCAGCGCCTGCTCGGTCACGTAGCTTTCGATGTTGGCATTTTTCGCATCCAGCGCGCCCAGGGTTGCGGCTTGTCCGGCGAATGCGTTGTACTGCTGGGCCAAGCCGACCTGGTCGGTGGCTTGTTTGACGATCGGCAGGAACTTGGTGCGGATCTGTTCGCGGCTGGTTTTGCTCAGGTACTGAGTCGCCGAGTCCTTGCCGCCGCTGAGGATCCCCTTGGCATCTTCCACGGTCATTTTCTTCACCGCATCCACCAGGATCGGCTGGGCTTGCGTCACGGCCGTTTCAGCCGCTTTGTTCATACTGGTTTCCAGTTGATCGACCTGATCACCCATGCCGAACTGTTTCATTTTCTTGGCGACTTTACCCAGCTTGCCCGGCAGTTCGATCTTCACGTCCGGGTTGTTGCTGAAGCCGCCGGGTGTGCCGAGTTGTTTAACGGCCAGTTGCGCGCCTTGGGTCAGAGCGTCCTTGAGACCGCCGGTGGCGTCTTGTTGCGACAGGTCGCTGAGAGCCCCTGCCAGGGCGTTGGCGCAGATCATCAAGCCTGCGCACAGGCCGGCGAAGCGAAGGGTAGGGCGGAGCATGGCGGCTTCCTTGTTCAAAAAATAGAATTAGCGGGCGGCGTCGACGCGGATTTTCAGTGGCTGCGGGTCTTTGCCGTCCAGTTGCACGGCGTGATTTTCAGTGGTGATGAACATCAGCTTGCCGTCCACTTCGATGCGAGCGCTAACCGAATAGCGATGGCCGGGTTTGACCTGCGCCGGATCGTAGCTCAAATGGAACGGCAACGGCACCTGGCCTTTGACCGGGCCTTTCTGTTCGTCGAGCACTACCGCCGGAGCGTCGGCCAGAGACACATCTTGCAAGCTGACGCTCAAAGTCGCGCTCGGTGGCAGAGCAATGCGTTGCAGGTAGAACACTTCGCCGTCGAGGCTGGCGTTGGCGGTCGGTTGTGTCGACTGGCAGGCACCGAGCAGGGTAGTCAGCAGGACGAGTGAGAGTTTTTTCATTGAGAGCCTCTATGACATAAGCGCCGGAAGAAGCCCGGCGCTCAAAGGAATTTAGCGGATTTTGCCAGGAGCGTCCGTGAACAAACGTAATGACCGGGTCAGCCACTGGTTAAATGTCTGTAACCGACTTGAGCGTGACAAGTGCGATGCCGGTGCAAGTTCGACCTGACTTGGAGACACGTTAATACGTTGGTGATAACGGTTTTCGATGCCGGTCAGTGCGTAACGTTTGCCGGGTAATACGCTATCCGGATCGTACTTCAGGTAAAACGAAGTGGCGGTTTGTTCGTTGTGGCTGACGCAAACCAGTTGAACTTCAGGTTGCTCGCTTTCATGCAGACTGATAGTCACTGCCTGTTCTGTCGCGAAGGCCGCAGGCTCTTGAGCTTCGATATACAACAGCCCGATCGGGCTCAAGTGCAAGGTCTGGCGATGGGGCGTGCGATTCACGATAACGAAGTAATCCTGTTCCAGCAGTAACGCCCGTCGATCGTGGAACATCTGGATGTTGATCTGATACTTGACGCCGATGTTGCTGTAGAGGTGCGGGAATGAAAAATTCCATTGGCCATCGGCAATTGAAGGGTGGTGCCAGTCCAGCACTTTTATCGGCGGCGTTGAATTGGCAGTCTGGACGCTGATAACGGTTTCGCGCTCGCCATCATCGGCAGCGACAAAGTCTGGAGGCAGGCTGAAAGTTACAGTGACGTGAGGGTTCGTATCATTTAAGAGGCTCATCGCGATGTCCTTATCGTGATCGGTTAAAAAAGCCTATTAATTCATGAATCAAGTAACCGGAAAACATCCGTGCCTTCCGGTTAGTTATCTGCAAGTTTCAGACTTCGGTAAGTGCACCGGTTTCTGCCGCATCTTCACTGCGATGCAGCGCCACCTGACGGATCGACAAACGAATCTCCGCCGGTAACACCCGTTTGGCGGCGCCTTCGGCCAGTTCGCCTAACAATTCGTGGTAGCTCAACTTCCCGGCCTCGTCGCGGCGCAGCACGTCGAGGTCCAGCATTGTCTGGATGAAGTGACGGAACAGGCTCTTGTCGAAGAACTCCGGGGCGTTCAGGCCGTGGAGGATCGACAGGCGCTGGGCCATGACCGTGCACAGGTCTTCGAGTTCTTCGGCGCTGATGCTGTTCTGGCCGCTGTTGAGCAGCAAGGAAACGGTCATGTAGAAGCGCTGCAAGGTCTGGGCGATGCTTTTCGACAGCAGTGTCAGCAGCACGAAATGCCGCGAGCTCGGCGCCGGACGCAGGTACACGTCTTTCTCGAAACGCAGCAGGCCTTGCTCGACGAAGGCTTCGAGCCATTGATCGACCACGCCATCGAGTTCGTCCAGCGACCAGCGAATGAACAGCTCCGATTGCAAGTACGGATACAGTGCGCGGGTGTAGCGCAGGATCTGCTCGCGGCTCATGCGCGAGGTGCTCTGGAAGAAACTCGCCAGCAACGACGGCAACGCGAAGATGTGCAGCACGTTGTTGCGGTAGTAGGTCATCAGGACGGCGTTTTGTTCGTCCAGGTACAGAATCTTGCCCAGCGCATCGCTTTGCTCGGACAGCAGGTCCATATCCTTCACGTGCTCGATCAGCGCCCGACCGTCGCCCTCCGGCAGGGTGGTGTGCGAGGAGTAGGGAACCTTGCGCAACAGCGCCAGATACAGATCAAGCACCCGTGCCATGGCGCGATCGTCCAGGGCCAGGCGGCTGGTGGACAGCAACGCCAGGGCCACCAGATTCACCGGGTTGATCGCCGCCGCTTCATTCAAATGTTGTGCGACTTTCTCGCCGAGGCGGTTGGTGGTTTCGTTGAGCCAGGCCGGTTTGAACTGCGGGCCGAGCTCCTGTTGGCGCCAGTCTGGCTGCTCGCTGTCGAGGAATTCCGCCAGTTTGATCGGCTCTCCGAAGTTGACCGCAACCTGACCGAAGCGCTGTTTGAGCGCGCCGATGACTTTGAAAATGTCGAAGATCGATTCTTTCTTCTTGCTCGCGCCACGCAATTCGCCGAGATAGGTGCGGCCTTCCAGCACGCGCTCGTAGCCGATGTACACCGGCACGAAGACGATCGGCATGCGCGACGAACGCAGGAAGCTGCGCAGGGTGATCGCGAGCATCCCGGTTTTCGGTTGCAACATGCGCCCGGTGCGCGAACGGCCGCCCTCGACGAAGTATTCGACCGGGAAGCCTTTGGTGAACAGGGTGTGCAGGTATTCGTTGAACACCGAGGTGTAGAGCGGGTTGCCCTTGAAGGTGCGGCGCATGAAAAACGCGCCGCCGCGACGCAGCAAGCTACCGATCACCGGCATGTTGAGGTTGATCCCGGCGGCGATGTGCGGCGGGGTCAGGCCGTTGCGGAACAGCAGATAAGAGAGCAGCAAATAGTCGATGTGGCTGCGGTGGCACGGCACGTAGATCACTTCGTGACCCTGGGCGACTTTCTGCACACCTTCGATGTGGTTGACCTTGATCCCGTCGTAGATCTTGTTCCAGAACCAGCTCAGCACCACTTCCAGAAAACGGATCGCGGTGTAGGTGTAGTCCGAGGCGATCTCGTTGCCATAGCGCAAGGCTTGGGCCTTGGCTTTTTCCGGCGAGATGTTCTCGCGCTCGGCTTCGTCGAGGATCGCCTGTTTGACCGAGGGCTGATTGAGCAGGCCTTTGACCAGATTGCGGCGGTGGGAAATGTCCGGGCCGATCACCGCGGCTTTCAGGTTGCGAAAGTGCACCCGCAGAATCCGCTGGGCCATGCGCACGGTGCGCTCGTGGCCTTTGTTGTGATCGATCAGTTCACGCAAATGAATCGGCGCCGAGAACTGCACCCGGGTCTTGCGCCCCAGAATCATGATGCTTAGCAGCCGACGCAAACGCCCGGTGACCGCCCAACTGTCGGCGAACAACAGTTTCCACGGGCTCGACTCGCTGTCCGGCGACTGTCCCCAGAACACGCTGACCGGAATGATCTGCGCGTCTTCGGCGGCGTTCTGGCTCAGGGCGTTGACCAGACGGGTCAGGGTCGGTGGCGCACCGCGCTTGTCCTGACGGCCGAGCCAGTCGGGCTCTGGCGTCAGGTAAAAGAACGCGGCGGGCTCCACCAACGCACCCACCGATACCGGCAACACCGGGCGGGGCAGGCCGGCCTTGCTGCATTCGGTATCGACCACGGCGAGGTCGGTCAATGAAGGATTTTGCAGGACGTAGAACACCGGTCGGCTGCGGTCGAGGTTAAGGGTGAACGACGACTGATTGATCGTCTCCGAGCGAACCCAGAGGTACAGCAGTCGGCGCAAGGTGCCAAACACAAGACGGCGGAACGGGGAACGGGTCATACGGCTTCTGCGTGAGTGGATAAAACCAAGCAATCGCTTGGGCGGTCGATAGTGTGCCGTATTCGCCGAAAATCGGCAAAAAAGCGCCTAAGTAAACTTGAGTTGAGAGTTTTCGCGGCTGTCATATACTCGGCCGTTCAAAATAAAAACAAGGGGTATTAGATATGGCTACGCGCGAAACCGGCAATGTGAAGTGGTTCAACGACGCCAAGGGCTATGGCTTCATTCAGCGCGAGGACGGGGTGGACGTGTTCGTGCACTACCGCGCGATCCGCGGCGAAGGGCATCGCTCGCTGACTGAAGGTCAGCAGGTTGAGTATGCAGTGGTGACCGGGGAGAAGGGCTTGCAGGCTGAGGATGTGGTGGGCTTGTAACCCCACTCCTCAGATCACACAAAACCCCTGTGGGAGCGAGGCTTGCCCGCGATGACGGCGGCACATCCAACAATGATGTGACTGACAAATCGCAATCGCGGGCAAGCCCGCTCCCACAGGTTCGTCGTACGGATTTTTACGCGGTTTTCCAGGTGATTTCTTCTTCACCATCAACGCTGATCCGCATCCAGCGATCCGCCGTCTCTTCACCTTCTTCCTCGACCCAACTGCCCGGCGCGCAACGCACTTCGACGTTCAGCGCGGCAAAGGCTGCGCGGGCGCAGGCAATGTCGTCTTCCCATGGGGTCTGGTCGCTTTCCAGGTACAGGCTGTTCCATTTGCCGACAGCTTTCGGCAGCCAGGTAACCGGCACATTGCCGGCCTTGCACTTGTAAGTCTGGCCTTTCTGAACCCAATCGGTGCATGGGCCTAAAGCCGCGCCGAGCCAGGCAGCGATGGCCTTGTAGTCGACGTCGGCGTCTTTCAGGTAAATCTCGATATCGGGTTGGCGCATGGATGTCCTCACTGCGGGTCTGAAAAATCCATTCGCGGATTTAGCCGGCCTCAAGCCGTTTGCTCAAGACCAAAATTTAAGAGTTTATTGAAGAACAAAATAATCGTAGCGCATCGACACGGTGACCTCGAACGGCTCAACCTGTTCGATGACCGCTGCCCGGCGTTCGGCACTGGCGCGCCAGCCGTGGGGTGTCATGGCCAACAGGTTCGCGCGATCCTGACCGTTAACCAGCGTCAGTTTGAACTCCAGGGTTTCGCTGTGTTGCAGCGCCATGCCTTCCGGCACCAGAGCCAGGTGCTTGTCGTCGGTGTACTCACGCACTTCATCGTACAGCCGCTCGCGCAATTCCATCAGATGGCCGCTGGTCGGCCCGACTTTCATCAAACCGCCGCCGGGGCTGAGCAGGCGTTTGGCTTCTTCCCAGTCCAGCGGGCTGAAAACACTGGCGAGAAACTGGCAACTGCCGGAGGCCAACGGCACCCGCGCCATGCTGGCGATCAACCAGGTCAGCGCAGGGTTGCGTTTGCAGGCGCGTTTGACCGCTTCCCGGGAAATGTCCAGCGCATAGCCGTCGGCGTTGGGCAAGGCTTCGGCGATTTGCGCGGTGTAGTAACCCTCGCCACAACCGATGTCCAGCCAGCGCTGGGGCGCGTACTGCGCCGCCAGTTCCGCCAGACGCTTGGCCACCGGCGCGTAATGGCCGGCGTTCAAAAAGTCGCGACGGGCTTCGACCATCGCCAAGTTATCCCCAGGGTCGCGGCTGTTTTTATGCTGCACCGGCAACAGGTTCAAGTAACCCTGCCGCGCACGGTCGAAACGATGCCCGGCGGGGCAAGCCACGCCGTTGTCCACCGCGTTCAGCGGTTCGCTGCAGATCGGACACGCAAGCATCAGGCGAGCAACTTGATCAGGGTCTGGTAGTAGATTTCGGTCAGCACGTCGAGATCGGCCGCCAGCACGCGCTCGTTGACCTGGTGGATCGTCGCGTTGACCGGGCCCAGTTCGACAACCTGAGTACCCATGGTCGCGATGAAACGCCCGTCGGAGGTGCCGCCGCTGGTGGACGCCTTGGTCTCGCGACCGGTGATGTCCTTGATACTCGCCGATACCGCGTCGAGCAGGGCGCCCGGTTCGGTGAGGAACGGCAGGCCGGACAGCGCCCAGTCGATGTGCCAGTCCAGACCATGCTTGTCGAGAATATCGGCGACACGCTTTTGCAGGCCTTCGACAGTGGACTCGGTGGAGAAGCGGAAGTTGAACACTGCCACCAGATCACCCGGGATCACGTTGGTCGCGCCGGTGCCGGAATTGACATTGGAGATTTGGAAACTGGTCGGCGGGAAGAAGTCGTTGCCATGGTCCCAGTGCTCGGCGGCCAGTTCGGCCAGCGCCGGGGCAGCGAGGTGGATCGGGTTCTTCGCCAGGTGCGGATACGCCACGTGACCTTGCACACCGTGTACGGTCAATTTGGCGCCGAGGGAACCGCGACGACCATTCTTGACCACGTCACCCACCAGGGTAGTGCTCGACGGTTCGCCGACGATGCACCAGTCCAGACGTTCCTTACGGGCGGCGAGGCGTTCGATCACAGCCTTGGTGCCGTGATGTGCCGGGCCTTCTTCGTCGCTGGTGATCAGGAAAGCGACCTTGCCCTTGTGGTCCGGGTAGTCGGCGACGAAGCGCTCAGCGGCTACGGTCATGGCCGCGAGGCTGCCTTTCATGTCCGCCGCGCCACGGCCGCAGAGCATGCCATGCTCATCGATCACGGCGTTGAACGGATCGATCTGCCAGGCGGCTACCGGACCGGTCGGGACCACGTCGGTGTGACCGGCGAAACACAGCACCGGGCCTTCGTGTTTACCGTGGGTCGCCCAGAAGTTATCCACATCTTCGATGCGCATCGGTTCCAGTTTGAAACCGGCATCGCCCAGGCGCTGCATCATCTGCTTCTGGCAATCGGCGTCAACCGGCGTCACGGACGGACGGCGGATCAGGTCGATGGCGAGTTGAAGGGTCGGCGAAAGGTCGGCGTGGGCCGTCATGGAAAGCTCCGAAAACTGTAAATGTGGGAGCGAGCCTGCTCGCGATGAGGTCGGTACATTCAACATTGATGTTGATTGACAGACCGCAATCGCGAGCAGGCTCGCTCCCACAGGTATTGGGTCAGGCCATAAAGGCCAAGGCCTGCAAAATGGCGGTTATCTTAAAGCAAAACGGCGACCATTGGCCGCCGTTTAGTGCATCTGTACTGATTTAGACAGCCGGTGCGGTCGTGGCTTCGGCCACCGGTTTTGGCAGCGACGACAGGAACGCCATGATCAGCGCCGCCAGGTACGGCAGCGATTGCACCAGCAACATGGTCACCCAGAAGCGCATGTCGTTGCTCGGCAGGCCCTGTACCAGGAAGATCCCCAGCGCCGCACCCCACAACAGCAGCATGATGAACACCTCTTCGCGTGCTTCCGAAATGGCTACCCAGAAGCCGTGGTTATCGGCGTTTTTCGGGGTGCGGAAGAACGGAATGCTGCTGGTGAAGAAACCGTACAGCACCGCTTTGGCGATGGTGTGCGACAACGCCAGCCCTGCCAATGCTGCGCAGAACGCATCCTTGAGGTTGACCCCGACCGCACGGCGGTACAGGAAGATGATCTTGCCGACCTTGAACACGAACAGTGCCAACGGCGGGATTGCGAAAATCAGCAGCGGTGGATCGACCCGTTGCGGCACGATGATCATCGCCGCCGACCACAACAACGCGCCGACGGTGAAGAAGATGTTCATGCCGTCCGCCACCCACGGCAACCAGCCCGCGAGGAAGTGGTAACGCTGGCCACGGGTCAGTTCTGTGTCCTTGCCGCGCAGCAGGCTGGCGGTGTGACGCTTGATGATCTGAATCGCCCCGTAGGCCCAGCGGAAACGCTGTTTCTTGAAGTCGATAAAGGTATCGGGCATCAGGCCTTTGCCGTAGCTGGTGTGGTAATACGCCGCCGACAGACCTTTTTCGAACACGCGCAGACCCAACTCGGCGTCTTCACAGATGCACCAGTCGGCCCAGCCCAGTTCCTCGAGCACCGAGCGTCGGGTCATGGTCATGGTGCCGTGCTGGATGATCGCGTCACGGTCGTTACGGGTGACCATGCCGATGTGGAAGAAGCCTTTGTATTCCGCGTAGCAGAGCTTCTTGAAAGTGCTTTCGTTCTGGTCGCGGTAATCCTGTGGCGACTGCACCACTGCGATTTTCGGATCGGCGAAGTGCGGCACCATGTGCTTGAGCCAGTTCGGGTCGACACAGTAATCCGAGTCGATCACCGCAATCACTTCGGCATCTTTGGCGGTGTGCGGAATCAGATAGTTCAGCGCGCCGCCCTTGAAGCCAGCCAGCGGTGCCACGTGGAAGAACTTGAAGCGTGGGCCGAGGGTTTCGCAATAATCGCGCACCGGTTCCCAGACCGCCGGGTCTTTGGTGTTGTTGTCGATGATCAGGACTTCGAAGTCCGGATAGTCGAGATTGGCCAAGGCGTTGAGGGTCTGTTTGACCATCTCCGGTGGCTCGTTGTAGCAAGGTACGTGAATCGACACCTTCGGTCGGTAGTCCGATTCGCCCACGACCGGCAGGAATTCACGCCGGCGTTTGTGGGTCCAGACCGCTTCGGCGAGTTCATGGGCCTCGGTCAGCAGAACGATAAACACCCCGAGTGCACCGAGGGCGAGCAGGAAGCCCACCGTCAGGCTGAACCAGGTGCTGTATTGCTGGCTGTAGTCATAACCGATCCACACCAGCACCGAACCGCACAGGAACGCGATAAAGGTCAGGAAGGTGCGGCCACGTTGACGCAGGGCTGAGCCGTCGATCATCAGCAGGGTCAGCGACAGCAATGCCAGCACTACCGAGCCGATAGCCAGCACGCGCCATTGCGGGATCGCGACGACCGGGCCTTCGAAGTTGAATTTCTGCTGACGCGCGGCGTTGAACACACCCCAATACGCGCCCACCGAACCTTCGTCACTGGCTTTCCATGGTTGGTCGAACGCTTCGATCACGAAGTAGTTGAAGCCCTGGCGGTTGAGCTTGTTGACCAACGTGCGCAGGTAAATCGCCTGGTCCGCCGGCGACGCATCGGCGCCACCACGCATGCGGCCGTTGCTCGGCCAGCCGACTTCGGAGAGCAGCAGCGGTTTTTTCGGGAACATCTTTTTCAGGTCACGGGCGCGGTCGAGAACGAACTGACCAGCCTTGTCCACCGGAACGAACTCCCAGTAGGGCAGAACGTGAGCCGCGATCAGGTCAACGTGCTTGGCCAGGCTCGGGTTTTCTTCCCAGACGTGCCATTGCTCAGAGGTAGTGACCGGAACCTTTACGGCCGCGCGGACGCGATCCAGGATCAGGCTCAGCTCTGCCGCGGTAATTTCCTTACGGAAGATTGCCTCGTTACCGACAATCACGCGAACCACGCTGCGCGAGGAGTTGGCGATTTCGATGGCGCGGGTGATCTCGCGCTCGTTGCGCTCTTCGTCAGGGCTGATCCAGATCCCCAGGGTCACCCGCAGGCCGAATTCTTCCGCCAGTTTGGGAATGTTCTCCAGGGTGCCGTCGACCGAGTAGGTCCGGATGTTGTCCGTCAGCTTGCTCATGATCTCCAGATCGCGACGCATTTCATCGTCGGTCGGGTACTGGGCTTTTTGCGGATACTGGCCTTGTTGAAACGGCGAGTACGAAAAGCCGGAGATCTGTTCAGGCCAGTTGGGGGCGGTGACCGGGCGATTGACCAGCGCCCAGAAGCCGGTAAACAAGGCTGCGATGGCGAGCACCACGACCAGGTTGAGTCCAAATTTACGCGATGACATAGCTTTTTCGGGTTCCAAAGGCTGTGGAACGAAGGAACGGTTGGCGGCCGGCTGCCAGGTGGCAGGGGCGCGCATCCTACACTGGAGGTTCTCTGACCGTACAGCGAACAGGGAAACGCCCGACATTGGGCAATCCAGGTCGACTTAAGTTCTTTGACCGGGGACGCTGTAGCTCAATTCCAATAATTTGTAGTCATTTGAAGCCGTCAAGACTGCCATCCATAGCCCAAAGGTGCTCTTGACCGCCGACGGCCCTATAATGCGCGCCGGTTTTTGGGGTAATGGTCATGAGTACAGAAGATCCGCGGTTTGCTGGCATCGCCCGCTTGTATGGCATCGAAGGCCTTGAGCGCCTGCGCGCGGCCCATGTGGCGATCGTCGGCGTCGGTGGCGTCGGTTCCTGGGCGGCGGAAGCCGTTGCCCGGTGTGGCGTGGGCGAGATTTCGCTGTTCGACCTGGACGACGTCTGCGTCAGCAACGTCAACCGTCAACTGCATGCGCTGGACAGCACCGTCGGCAAGCCCAAGGTCGAGGTGATGGCCGAGCGCCTGCGCGGGATCAACCCGGACTGCACGGTGCATGCGGTGGCGGACTTCGTCACCCGCGAAACCATGGCCGAGTACATCACGCCGAACATCGACTGCGTGATTGACTGCATCGACAGCGTCAACGCCAAAGCGGCGCTGATCGCCTGGTGCAAGCGACGCAAAATCCAGATCATCACCACCGGCGGCGCGGGCGGGCAGATCGACCCGACACTGATCCAGGTCTGCGACCTGAACCGCACGTTCAACGATCCGCTGGCGTCGAAAGTGCGCTCCACGCTACGCCGCGACTACGGCTTCTCCCGCACCGTGACCCGTCACTACAGCGTGCCCTGCGTGTTTTCCACCGAGCAACTGCGCTACCCGAAACCGGATGGCAGCATTTGCTTGCAGAAGAGTTTTGTCGGTGACGGCGTGAAGCTCGACTGCGCCGGGGGCTTTGGCGCGGTGATGATGGTGACGGCGACGTTCGGCATGGTCGCGGCGACCAAGGCTGTGGATAAGATTGTGGCCGGGGTTCGGCGCCCGGCGGATCGGGTCAAACCGGCCTAACCGGATCATTCCCACGCAGAGCGTGGGAACGATCATTCAGGCGGCGAGTTCTCGCATCCGCTGTAGCACGGCATTGAGGCCATTGCTGCGCGACGACGACAACTGCCGCGACAGGCCCAACTGATTAAACCAATCCGGCAAATCCACCTGCTGCAACTCGGCAGCGGACAACCCATTGACCCGTGCCAGCAGCAGCGCCACCAACCCGCGAATCAGCCGCGCATCGCTGCTGGCGCTGAACTGCCAATGACCATCCTGCAGCGCACCGACCAGCCACACCTGGCTTTCACAGCCATGCACGCGGTTGGCCTCGACTTTATCCACATCGCTCAACGCAGGCAGGCGGTCGCCCCATTGCATCAGCAACCGCGCCCGCTGTTCCCAACTCGCAGTATTCTGAAAAGTATCCAGCGCCATGATGGCATCGGCGGGCAAGGTCATCGCAACAACTCCAGGGCCTGATCCAGCGCTTCAAAAAAGCGCTCAAGGTCTTCTGAATCGTTGTACAACGCCAACGACACCCGAATCGCCCCGGCCAGCTCAAAGCTTTTGAGCAACGGCATGGCGCAATGATGACCGGCGCGTACGGCGATTCCCTGTTCGGTCAGCAAATGCGCCAGATCAGAGTTATGCACACCCTCGACGACAAAACTGGCCAGTGCCAGTTGCGGCTTGCCCAGCAGACGAATGCCGTTGCGCGCCTCAAGGCCTTTGAGCAAATAGTCATGCAGCGCGGCTTCGTGGGCGGACACGGCGTCCTGATCCAGCCCGGCCAGATAATCCAGGGTCGCCCCCAGGCCAATCACGCTGGAAATCGGTGGCGTACCCGCCTCGAACCCCAGTGGCGCAGGACGAAAGCGTGCGTCGTGGTAGTTGGCATCCAGCACCATTTCGCCGCCGAACTGCCAGGGACGCAGTTGCTCGAGCGCTTCATGACGACCGAACAGCGCACCCAGGCCATCCGGGCCATAGAGCTTGTGGCTGGAAAACACATAGAAGTCGCAGCCCAGTGCCTGTACGTCATGCCGACCATGCACCACGCCTTGAGCGCCGTCGACTACGGTCAGCGCGTTGTGCACTTTGGCCATCGCCAGTAACGCGGGCAGCGGTTGCCAGGCGCCGAGCACGTTGGAGAGCTGGCTGACCGCCAGCAAACGAGTACGCGGGCCGATCAGGCGAGCGGCGGCTTCAAGGTCAATCAAACCGTCGGCATCCAGCGGCAGGATCACCAGCTTCAAGTCGCGACGGTGGGCCAGTTGCTGCCACGGCAACAGGTTGGCGTGGTGTTCCAGAGCGCTGATGACAATTTCATCGCCCGGATTGAATACGTGTTCCAGGCCATAGGCCAGGAGGTTCAGCGCGGACGTCGCGCCGTGGGTAAAGATGATCTGTCCGCAATCGCCGGTATTGAGCCATTGCGCAACTTTGCTGCGGCTGTCCTCGAACGCCTGGGTGGCATGGGCGCCGGGCAAGTGTTGCGCCCGATGCACGTTGGCCGCGCCGTTGGCGTAGTAATGCGCCAGGGCATCCAGCAGGGCTTGAGGTTTTTGCGTGGTGGCGGCGTTGTCCAGATAAGTCTGGTCTTGCCGTTGCAATGCGGCGATGGCCGGAAAATCGGCGCGCCAGGGAGAGGGAATCATCATGCTATCGGGCCCTGCTGAACATGGGCGGGTGGAACGCCTGACCTGTGTAGGAGCAGAGCTTGCTCGCGAAGGGGCCCTTGAGGTCGCCAAAAGCTTCGCGGGCAAGCCTCGCTCCTACAAGATCAGGTGATCGTGTAACGCTCTGCTTAGTTGTGAGCGTGCAGCGCTTCGTTCAGTTCGATGGCCGATTTGTGGGTTTTGCACTCCACGGCACCGGTCTCCGAATTGCGGCGGAACAGCAGGTCAGGCTGACCGGCCAGTTCACGGGCTTTAACGACTTTGACCAGTTTGTTGTGCTCGTCCAGCAGCGCAACCTTGGTGCCGGCCGTCACATACAGGCCCGACTCAACAGTGTTGCGATCGCCCAACGGGATGCCGATACCAGCGTTGGCGCCGATCAGGCAGCCTTCGCCGACCTTGATCACGATGTTGCCGCCACCCGACAGGGTGCCCATGGTCGAGCAACCGCCGCCCAGGTCCGAGCCCTTGCCAACGAATACGCCCGCCGACACACGACCTTCGATCATGCCCGGGCCTTCGGTGCCGGCGTTGAAGTTGACGAAACCTTCGTGCATCACGGTGGTGCCTTCGCCCACGTAAGCGCCCAGACGAATACGCGCCGCGTCAGCGATACGCACGCCGGCCGGTACCACGTAGTCGGTCATTTTCGGGAACTTGTCCACCGAGAACACTTCCAGCAGCTCGCCGCGCAGGCGGGCTTCCAGTTGATGCTCGGCCAGTTCGGCCAGGTCGATCGCGCCCTGGCTGGTCCAGGCCACGTTCGGTAGCAACGGGAAGATCCCGGCCAGGTTCAAGCCATGTGGCTTGACCAGACGATGGGACAGCAAGTGCAGCTTGAGGTAAGCCTCAGGCGTGGAGCTCAACTGCGCGTCTTCGGCCAGCAGCGTGGCGACCAGCGGCTTGTGGCTCTCGGCCAGACGGGTCAGCAGTGCAGCTTGTGCAGCGTCGACGCTTTTCAGCGCTTCGGCCAGTTGCGACGCCTGAGCGGTGCTGAAGGCGATGGCCTGATTGCCTTCGGTGTAGCCCAGAACCGGCGCAATGGCAGCGACCAGTTCGGCCGACGGGTTGAGCAGTGGCTGCGCGTAAAACACTTCCAGCCATGCGCCTTGACGGTTTTGAGTGCCGACACCAAAGGCCAGGCTGAACAGGGTAGTGGACATGTTGATACCTCTAACAAAATGGAACGGGCTGCCTTACTTGAGCGCTGCCGCGTAGATATCTGGCTTGAAGCCAATCAGGGTTCGGTCACCGAGATCGAGCACCGGGCGCTTGATCATCGAGGGTTGCGCGAGCATCAGTTCGATGGCTTTCGGCTGGTCGAGATCGGCTTTGCGTTCGTCGTCGAGCTTGCGAAAGGTCGTGCCTGCACGGTTCAAAACCACTTGCCAGCCGTGCTCGTCGCACCATTGGCTCAGGTGTTCACGGTCGATACCGACCGTTTTGTAATCATGGAAGTCATAGCTGACAGCGTGTTCATCGAGCCAGGTGCGCGCCTTTTTCATGGTGTCGCAGGCTTTGATGCCGAAAAGGTGCAACGTTTTGCTTGAAGCGGTCAAGGAATTGCCCCCTTTGCAGGTGCTGAAAATAAAAGGTGACGGATTATGCCATGACCGGACGGTTTCGCGTCGGCTGTGGTCGGGTTTGTCTTTTTGTTGTGGTTATCCGCTGTCTAAGCAGCTACGTGAAAGCGCTACGAGCGTAGTGCCTGGAGTTTGTACGGCCTGAGCCGTCATCACCAGATGGGTGATGACGTGCTGGGAGAAGTGTCGGGAACTGGACTTGGGTGAAGCCAACCCGGGGCAGGTCAAGCGACCGCCCTCTTGAGTCACTCGGTTTCTGTTTCTGTTTCTGTTTCGGGATCGGGATAAGGATAAGCCTTGGCCATGAAAGCTTTATCCGCTTCGCTGAGGGTTAAGTTGAAGTCAACTTTGAAATCACCTACGGTCCATTCCGGACGAATTTCATAGTGCATGATGGATAGCGGGTCGTATGGTGAGTAGTTGACTTCGCTGGCATCAAGAAGATTAAAGTAGCGTTCATCGACAATGCCCCTTTTATAATAATAACTTTCATCTTCCTCATCTGCCGCATGATGGTGTGCGTATACCGCTTCCTTGTCCCAGGGGATGTTTCCAGTAGGGTGCAGATGTTCATGTTCAGCACCCAGTAAATGCCCGAACTCGTGAATCACATTGGCGGTGAAACGTGGCCACCACAGATAGGGCTCGAGGCTCATGGTTGGATTTTCTTTCTCCAACAATGCGTTGGTACCGATGTAAGACCAATTACCGCGCTTAGTGGTGATGCGGATATCGCCTTCCGTGCCCTCGACGAAGTCGAACTTCAGATTGATGTGGGGGAGCCAGGCCTGTGCTGCGGCCTTCACGGCGTCCTTGAAGTCTTGCTCGCCATCCAGAAAGGCGATCCGCAAGGTTCGGCCCGGTGACCAGAACTTGGTGTGACTGGCTACCGCTCTCTTTTGACGACCAGAAGAAGATGTACCGCGATTTGCCGGATTTTCGGTAATGGCCGCCTCGTAAGAAGCATTAATGTCTTCCGGGATTTTAACGAAGCATGGGAATGTGTCATCCATGAATAAGCATCCTTGTTTATTAATTAAGTTGAGTCTGATTTAAGGTTGTTTTCAGTCTGCGATCGCAACATTCTTCGCGGGTGGCATAAGTTGGAAGTTGATATGTTGCGAGCGAGCAGGGTAAGCCCAAACGAGAGGCGGGGTGAATATTAAATTAAGTTGATTATATTGCTTGATGTTTGAATGCCCCGCACGGCATTGCGCTATGCGGGGTTTGAACGTTATTAACGCTGGCGGGTAATAAACGCACGAATGCGTTCGGCGGCTTCCACGCACTCGGCCAGCGGTGCCACCAGCGCCAAACGCACACGCCCGGCACCCGGATTGACGCCATCCACGTCGCGGGACAGATAGGAGCCCGGCACGACAGTCACGTGTTCTTGCTCGAACAGATCCCGGCAGAACGCCGCATCATCGCCATTCACATTAGGCCACAGGTAGAAACCACCGTCCGGACGCTGCACATCCATCACCGGGCTGAGAATCTCCAGCACCGCATCGTATTTCTCGCGATACAGCGCACGGTTGGCGCGCACATGCACTTCATCATTCCATGCGGCAACGCTGGCCAGTTGGGTCTGAACCGGCATCGCGCAGCCGTGGTAGGTGCGATACAGCAGAAAGCCTTTGAGAATGTCTGCGTCACCGGCGACAAAACCGGAACGCAGTCCCGGCAGGTTGGAGCGCTTGGACAGGCTGTGGAACACCACGCAGCGTTTGAGGTCCTTGCGGCCCAGTTCCACGCACGCGCTGAGCAGGCCTGGCGGTGGGGTTTGTTCGTCGAAATACAGCTCGCTGTAGCACTCGTCGGCGGCGATCACGAAGTCGTATTCGTCGGCCAGAGCGATCAGCTTCTTCAGCGTTTCGACCGGAATCAGTGCACCGGTCGGGTTACCCGGCGAGCACAGGAACAGGATCTGGCAGCGTTTCCAGATGTCTGGTGAAACGGCGTCAAAGTCCGGGTTGAAGCCGTTTTCGTCCAGGCATGGCAGGTAATGCGGCTTGGCCCCGGCCAGGAACGCGGCGCCTTCGTAGATCTGATAGAACGGGTTCGGGCTGACCACCAGCGCGTCGTCGCCACGATTGACCACGGTCTGGGTGAAGGCGAACAGCGCTTCACGGGTGCCGTTGACTGGCAACACGTTGCGCGCAGGGTCGAGCCAGCCGTTCGGGACGCTAAAGCGACGTTCGCACCAGGCGGCAATGGCTTCACGCAGGGCCGGGATGCCGAGGGTGGTCGGGTATACGGCCATCTGATCCAGATTGCTCGCCAATGCTTCGGCGACGAAGCTCGGCGAACGGTGTTTCGGCTCGCCGATGGACAGCGCAATGGCGCGTTTGTCCGGGTTTGGCGTGACGCTGCCGAGCAGGGCGCGGAGCTTTTCGAACGGGTAGGGCTGCAACTGGTTCAGAGCGTTGTTCATGGAGGCCTCGTTCAATGTGGGGGCGAGCTTGTGGTCAGGGGGCTTGCCCCCGTTGGGCTGCAAAGCAGCCCCAAATTCTCTGGTGTACCAAAGATCTTGTGAGCGCTACGCACTCAAACGGGGGCAAGCCCCCTCGCCACAGGCGCTCCCACAGGGAAAGTTATTAATTCAGATGCTGATGCGTGACAGTTTGATATCGGGTTCCTGGCTGACGCTCAGCTGCTCGACGATTGCATCCTGCAAACGGCTGCACAGCAACGGGTCGGACAGCGGCTGATTGTTGGCGTCGGTGATGAAGAACACGTCTTCCACGCGCTCGCCCAGAGTGGCGATCTTGGCGTTCTGCAGCGACAGGTCGAACTCAAGGAAGATCGTGCCGATCCGCGCCAACAGGCCGGGGCGATCCGGGGCGCTAAGCTCCAGCACCGTCACCGGACGCTGGGCGTCATTGTGGATCGTCACCTGGGGCGCAAACGCGAAATGCTTGAGCTGGCGCGGCACCCGACGCTGGATGATGGTCGGGTAGTTGTCCGGGTTGCGCAGGGCTTCGGTCAGGCCTTCGCGGATCTGCTTGACCCGTGCCGGGTTGTCACCGATCGAGTCGCCATCGGTGTCGAGCACGATGTAAGTATCGAGGGTGAACTGGCTGCTGGAGGTGATGACCCGGGCGTCGTGAATGTTCAGATTGAGCTGGTCCATCGCCGCCACGGTCACGGCGAAGAAGTCGTGCTGGTCCGGTGCATAGATGAAAATCTGCGTACCGCCCTCGAACTCGCGCTGGGTGGTTTCCTTGATCAGTACCAGCGGGCCGCCATCGGCCGGCTGCTGCAGGATCGCATCAGTGTGCCAGGCCACGTCGCCGGCGGTGTGGCGCAGGAAGTAGTCATCGCCCAATTGCGCCCACAACTGCTCGACATCGTCCGGATCGTTGCCGCCGCGTACCAGGATGTCCAGCGCAGCGCTCTGGGTCTGGCGGATCTGCTCTTCGCGATCCACAGGGTTTTCCAGGCCACGACGCAAGGCGCGCTTGGTCTCGGTGTAGAGCTGGCGCAACAGGCTCGCGCGCCAGGAGTTCCACAGCGTCGGGTTGGTTGCGTTGATGTCCGCAACGGTCAGCACATACAGATAATCGAGACGGGTTTCATCGCCGACCGTCTGCGCGAAATCGTGGATCACGTGCGGGTCGGACAGGTCCTTGCGCTGGGCCGTGGTCGACATCATCAGGTGGTTCTGCACCAGCCAGACGATCAGGCGGCTGTCCCAGATCGGCAACTGGTGGCGCTGGCAAAAGGCTTCGGCATCCACGGCGCCGATTTCCGAGTGATCGCCGTGCCGGCCCTTGCCGATGTCGTGGTACAGACCGGCCAGGTAAATCAGTTCGGGTTTGGGCAGTTTGGCCATGAGCTTGCTGGCCAGCGGGAATTTTTCCGACACCTGGGTGTACTGCAACTTACGCAGGTGCTTGATCAGGTTCAGGGTATGCGCGTCGACCGTATAGATGTGAAACAGGTCATGCTGCATCTGCCCGACAATGAAACCGAACTCCGGCAGATAGCGCCCAAGGATGCCGTAACGGTTCATCCGCCGCAGATTGCGGTGGATGCCGATCTTGCACTTGAACAGTTCGATGAACAGGCTGGTATTACGAATATCGTTGCGGAAATCGTCATCGATCAAATGACGATTCTCGCGCAGCAGGCGGATGGTATCGGCGCGTACGCCTTTGATCTCCGGTTGCTGGGCCATCAGCACAAAGATCTCGAGCATGGCGAATGGCGTACGGCGGAACACGTTGTCGTTACGCGCTTCGATGTAGCCGTCATGCAGCTGGAACCGCGAATTGATCGGTTGTGGTGGTGCTTCGTCTTCGGGGGCCAGGATCACTTCTTCGAAGTGCTGGATGATCAGGTCGCTGAGCTGGGCAATGCTCATGACCACCCGGTAGTACTGCTGCATGAAGTTTTCGATGGCTTGCTTGGCGTCATTGCCTTCGAAACCCAGCAGCCCCGCAATCGAGCGCTGGTGATCGAACAGCAGGCGGTCTTCGGAGCGGCCGGCGAGCATATGCAGGGCGTAACGTACCTTCCACAGAAACTCCTGGGACGAGGCCAGCAGGGCGTTTTCGCTCTCCACCAGGAAACCTTCACCCGCCAGGGCCCGCAGGTTCAGAGTGCCGTATTCGCGACGGGCCACCCACAGAATCGTCTGAATATCCCGAAGGCCACCGGGCGAGCCTTTGACGTTGGGTTCCAGGTTGTATTCAGTGTCGTTGTATTTGTGGTGACGGGCCTTTTGCTCGGCGCGCTTGGCCAGGAAGAAGTCCTTGCTCGGCCACATGTGCGCGGTGCTGGTGACATCCAGCATGCGCTGGCGCAGCCGCTCGGGGCCGCAAATGGTGCGGCTTTCCATCAGATTGGTAACGACCGTCAGGTCGGCACGGGCCTCGACGGCGCATTCGTCCACCGAACGAACGCTCTGGCCGACTTCCAGGCCGATGTCCCACAGCAACGTCAGAAAGCGTTCGATGGAATCCCGAAAAATTTCGTGATCGGCGCTGTCCAGCAAAATCAGCAGATCGATGTCGGAGTAGGGGTGCAACTCGCCGCGACCGTAGCCGCCGACCGCCACCAGGGCGATATCGGCATCTTCGCTCCAGTTAAACTGTTCCCAGGCTTGTTGCAGGATGTTGTCGATAAACCAGGCGCGATCCTCGATCAGCCGGCGAATGTCCCGGCCACTGCGGAACCGCTCGTCGAGCACCTCGCGGGCCTGACGGATCGCCTTCTTGAAAGCAGCGATAGGGCTTGCCTTCAGGGCCAGTTCAGCCTGGAACTGGCCGCGGTCGAAGAGTTCGGGATCCACCTGCGGCATCGATTGGCTTTCCTTTCTATAAGGCTGGGAACGGAGCGGGCGGGATCAGGCCGAAACGCGCGGGATGGTATCGTCGCTGCGCAAAGTGAAGATCTCGTAACCGGTATCGGTCACCAGCAGGGTGTGTTCCCATTGAGCCGACAGCTTGCGGTCCTTGGTAATGGCGGTCCAGCCGTCGCCCAACACCTTGGTGTCGGCCTTGCCCTGGTTGATCATCGGCTCGATGGTGAAGGTCATGCCGGCTTTCAGTTCCATGCCGGTGCCGGCGCGGCCGTAATGCAGGATCTGTGGTTCTTCGTGGAACACCTTGCCGATGCCGTGACCGCAGAACTCGCGAACCACCGAGAAGCCGTTCTTTTCCGCGTGCTTCTGGATCACTTCACCGATATCGCCCAGGCGGCAGCCGGGTTTGACCAGCTCGATGGCCTTGTACATGCATTCCTGAGTCACCTGGGACAGGCGCTCGGCCCAGACCGGCACGGAACCGACGTGGAACATGCGGCTGGTGTCGCCGTGGTAGCCGTCTTTGATCACGGTGACGTCGATGTTCAGCGTGTCGCCATCCTTCAACGGTTTCTCGTTCGGGATGCCGTGGCAGACCACGTGGTTGATCGAGGTGCAGATCGACTTAGGAAAGCCCTTGTAGTTGAGCGGGGCCGGGATGGCTTTCTGCTCATTGACGATGTAGTCGTGGCAGATCCGGTCCAGCTCTTCGGTGGTGACACCCGGTTTGACATAATCGGCAATCATTTCCAGCACATCGGCGGCCAATTTGCCGGCGATCCGCATTTTTGCGATGTCCTCTGGGGTTTTGAGGGTGACGGTCATACAGGCTCTCTCTGCGCTCAATGGCGCCTTCTAAAACGAAATGGGCATTGCGCGAATAATTGTCGCGGCCCTGAAAAACACGATTCTATCAGACGATCAGCGCAAATCTGAGCCTCTGTGCATCGCTTCTCTCTATAGGATGGCGCATTCTGGGGGGATTCCAAGGTGGGGGCCAAAAGCATTCCCCTGGTTTTCAGAATCCGGGTTCCGTTTTTTTCTGCCTTGTGATATAAAATGCGCCGCTTTCCGGGGATACCCTAGAAAGCTTAAATCCACACACGTGTCGACACGATGACCTGGGTGCCTTCAGCTGATGCTGCTGGTTGGTCATTGGGATACGTGGAGGCCAAACCCGACTTATTAAGGAACTATCATGTCCCAAGTCAACATGCGCGATATGCTGAAGGCCGGTGTGCACTTCGGTCACCAGACCCGTTACTGGAACCCGAAAATGGGTAAATACATTTTCGGCGCGCGTAACAAGATCCACATTATCAACCTTGAAAAAACCCTGCCAATGTTCAACGAAGCTCTGACTTTCGTAGAGCGTCTGGCCCAGGGCAAAAACAAGATTCTGTTCGTCGGCACCAAGCGTTCCGCTGGCAAGATCGTTGCTGAAGAAGCAGCACGTTGCGGTTCGCCGTACGTCGATCACCGCTGGTTGGGCGGCATGCTGACCAACTTCAAAACCATCCGTGCTTCCATCAAGCGTCTGCGTGACCTTGAAGTGCAAGCCGAAGACGGTACTTTCGCCAAGCTGACCAAGAAAGAAGCGCTGATGCGCACTCGCGATCTTGAGAAGCTGGATCGTTCCCTGGGTGGTATCAAGGACATGGGCGGTCTGCCAGACGCTCTGTTCGTTATCGACGTTGATCACGAGCGCATCGCGATCACCGAAGCCAACAAGCTGGGCATCCCGGTTATCGGCGTAGTCGATACCAACAGCAGCCCGGAAGGCGTTGACTACATCATCCCAGGCAACGATGACGCAATCCGCGCTATCCAGCTGTACATGGGTTCGATGGCTGACGCTGTAATCCGCGGTCGCAACCACGTTGCTGGCGGCACCGAGCAGTTCGTTGAAGAAGCTCCGGCAGCTGCAGCTGAGTAATTGACGCCCTGGCGTTGACTCAGTAAGCAAAAAGGGGGCTTGGCCCCCTTTTTGCCACCTCGAAAACCATTTGTGAGCAGCGCAGCTACAGCATTTGTAACGTGCAGCGGCTAACAAGGGTGGTTCGGGAAGAATTGAACGCCCGTTCGATCGGGTGGAATGGTTGAAAACCTATCCAAGAGGAATTTTAAAATGGCAGAGATTACTGCAGCGTTGGTCAAAGAACTGCGCGAGCGTACCGGCGAAGGCATGATGGACTGCAAAAAGGCCTTGACCAAGGCTGGCGGCGACATCGAAAAAGCCATTGATGACATGCGTGCTTCGGGCGCCATCAAGGCTGCCAAAAAAGCTGGCAACGTTGCCGCTGAAGGCGCGATCGCTCTTAAAGAAGACGGTAAATCCGCCGTTCTGCTGGAAGTGAACTCGCAGACCGACTTCCTGGCCCTGCAAGACGACTTCAAGGCATTTGTTGCTTCCAGCGTAGAAAAAGCGTTCGCTGACAAGCTGACTGACGTCGCTCCGCTGATCGAATCCCAAGAAGCCGATCGTCTGGTTCTGGTCGGCAAGGTTGGCGAAAACGTCAACATCCGTCGCCTGGCTCGCGTTGAAGGTGATGTTGTTGGTGGTTACCTGCACGGCAACAAGATCGGTGTTGCGGTTGTTCTTAAAGGCGGCAACGTTGAGCTGGCCAAGGACATCGCTATGCACGTAGCGGCCACCAACCCTGAATTCCTGCTGCCATCGGAAGTTTCCGCTGAAGCGGTCGAGCGCGAGAAAGGCGTGTTCCTGACCCTCAACGCTGACAAGATCGCTGGCAAGCCAGAAAACATCGTTGAAAACATGGTCAAAGGTCGTATCAGCAAGTTCCTGGCTGAAGCGAGCCTGGTTGAGCAGGCGTTCGTCAAGAACCCTGAAATCAAGGTTGGCGAACTGGCCAAGAAAGCCGGTGCAGAAATCGTTTCTTTCACCTACTTCAAAGTAGGCGAAGGCATCGAGAAGCCGGTCGACAACTTCGCTGAAGAAGTTGCTGCCCAGCTGGCTGCCGCCAAGCAATAAGACGGTTTTTTAACTGTCGCCCTGAAGAGGCTGCCCGCTCACGCGCGCAGCCTCTTTTCAGATGGGGTTGCCAATTTTAATTGGTTTCCTTTTGGAACTGGCTTACAAAGCCATGTTCCGATGGCGCTGAAGCAGTGCCAAGCTAGAGTGAACGCCAGCTGTAAACAGCTCGCAAAGAATTTTTAAAATACGCCGCAGGAGAGATTCGCAATGGCTCAGCAGGGCAGTGGTTATCAGGCTCGCTATAAACGCATTCTACTCAAGCTTAGCGGCGAGGCCCTGATGGGCTCGGAAGAGTTCGGGATCGACCCCAAAGTTCTGGATCGCATGGCACTGGAAGTTGGCCAACTGGTCGGCATCGGTGTTCAGGTCGGTCTGGTGATCGGTGGTGGCAACCTGTTCCGCGGCGCGGCGCTCAGCGCGGCGGGCATGGATCGGGTTACTGGCGACCACATGGGCATGCTGGCCACTGTGATGAACGCCTTGGCGATGCGCGATGCGCTGGAACGTGCCAATATCTCGGCCATCGTGATGTCGGCCATTTCCATGGTTGGTGTGACCGATCACTACGATCGCCGCAAAGCCATGCGCCACCTGAACGCCAAGGAAGTCGTGATTTTTGCGGCCGGTACTGGTAATCCGTTCTTCACCACGGATTCGGCAGCCTGCTTGCGTGCAATCGAAATCGACGCTGACGTCGTGCTCAAGGCAACCAAGGTCGATGGCGTTTACACGGCTGATCCATTCAAAGACCCGCATGCCGAGAAGTTCGATCATCTGACTTATGATGAAGTGCTGGATCGCAAGCTGGGTGTAATGGATCTGACGGCTATTTGCTTGTGCCGCGACCACAAGATGCCGTTGCGCGTATTTAACATGAACAAGCCCGGCGCCCTGCTGAACATCGTACATGGCGGCGCTGAAGGGACCCTGATCGAGGAAGGCCAACAATGATCAACGAAATCAAGAAAGACGCTCAAGAGCGCATGAAAAAATCCGTGGAATCGCTGGCGCATAACTTCGGTCGTATTCGTACGGGCCAGGCGCACCCAAGCATTCTGGAAGGTGTGATGGTTCCGTACTACGGCTCCGACACTCCGATCAAGCAAGTGGCGAATATCACCGTTAAAGACGCCCGTACCCTGCAAGTAGTTGCCTTTGAGCGCAACATGCTGGGTGCCGTCGACAAAGCCATCGGTAGCGCGGGTCTGAACCTCAACCCGACAAACCTGGGTGAGTTGCTGCTGATCTCCATGCCGGCCCTGACCGAAGAAACCCGCAAGGGCTTCACCAAGCAGGCTCGCGATGTCGCTGAAGATGCCCGTGTTGCGGTGCGCAACATCCGTCGTGACGCGAACAGCCAGCTCAAGGATCTGGTCAAGGAAAAGGAAATCAGCGAAGACGAAGAACGTCGCGCTACTGG
This sequence comes from Pseudomonas sp. BF-R-26, assembly GCF_019947395.1. Classification (NCBI taxonomy): domain Bacteria; kingdom Pseudomonadati; phylum Pseudomonadota; class Gammaproteobacteria; order Pseudomonadales; family Pseudomonadaceae; genus Pseudomonas; species Pseudomonas sp. BF-R-26. The sequence goes on from NZ_JAGYGK010000012.1 coordinate 90,269, forward strand.
CGAAATTGATGATCTGACCAAAAAGTACGTGGCTGAAATCGACGCGAATTTGGCGCAGAAAGAAAAAGACCTGATGGCCGTATAAGGGTCACGTTTTAATGGATAAGACAAAGCAGACTGCGCCGTCCGCGGTGCCGCGCCATGTCGCGATCATCATGGATGGTAATAATCGCTGGGCGAAAAAACGCTTTATGCCGGGTGTCGCCGGGCATAAAGCGGGTGTGGATGCAGTGCGTGCGGTAATCGAGGTGTGTGCCGAGGCCAAGGTCGAAGTACTGACCTTGTTCGCCTTCTCCAGCGAGAACTGGCAGCGCCCGGCCGATGAGGTCAGCGCCTTGATGGATTTGTTCTTCAAGGCGTTGCGTCGCGAGGCCAAGCGCCTCAACGACAACAACATCAGTTTGCGCATCATTGGCGATCGTTCGCGTTTTCACCCGGAGCTTCAGGCCGCCATGCGCGAAGCCGAGGCGATGACTGTCGGTGCCAACCGCTTTGTCCTGCAGATCGCCGCCAACTACGGCGGTCAGTGGGATATCGCGCAAGCCGCGCAGCGTCTGGCCCGAGAGGTTCAGGCCGGGCATCTGCGTCCGGAAGACATTACCCCTGAGCTGTTGCAAACCTGTCTGGCGACCGGTGACCTGCCGTTACCGGACTTGTGCATCCGTACCGGTGGCGAGCATCGCATCAGCAACTTCCTGCTGTGGCAACTGGCTTACGCCGAGTTGTACTTCTCCGACCTGTTCTGGCCGGACTTCAAACACGACGCCATGCGCAATGCGCTAGCTGATTTCGCTTCTCGCCAGCGTCGCTTCGGTAAAACGAGCGAGCAGGTCGAGGCTGGAGCCCGGGTTTAATGCTTAAACAACGAATCATCACGGCGCTGATCTTGCTGCCGATTGCCCTGTGCGGGTTTTTCCTGCTCGAAGGGTCCGGTTTTGCGCTGTTCATCGGGCTGGTGGTGACGCTCGGGGCGTGGGAGTGGGCGCGCCTGGCAGGTTTCGCTGCTCAGTCGATTCGCGTGGCCTATGCGGCTGTGGTCGCGTTGGTGCTGTTTGTCATGCATATCGTGCCGGGGCTCGCGCCTTGGGTGTTGGGCGCTTCAGTGCTCTGGTGGGGCGCGGCTACCTATCTGGTATTGACCTATCCACAGTCCAGCGAACACTGGGCTAGCGCAGCCTGCAAACTGGTGATCGGTTTGTTGATTCTGTTACCGGCCTGGCAAGGTCTGGTGTTGATCAAGCAGGAGCCCTTGGGCAATTGGCTGATCATGGCGGTGATGGTGCTGGTCTGGGGGGCCGATATCGGTGCGTACTTTTCCGGTCGGGCTTTCGGCAAGCGCAAGCTGGCGCCGCAGGTCAGCCCTGGCAAGAGTTGGGAAGGCGTTTACGGTGGCTTGCTGCTGAGCCTGGTGATTACAGCAATCGTCGGTTTTGTGCGGGACTGGAGTTTCGCTCAGATGCTGATGGGCCTGTTCGGTGCCGCAATTATCGTATTCATTTCAGTGGTGGGCGACCTCACCGAAAGCATGTTCAAGCGCCAGTCGGGGATCAAGGACAGCAGTAATCTGCTGCCCGGTCACGGCGGCGTGCTGGACCGCATCGATAGCCTGACGGCGGCGATTCCGGTATTTGCCGTGCTGCTGTGGATGGCAGTATGAACCGCCCACAACAGATTACCGTGCTGGGAGCGACCGGTTCGATTGGTCTGAGTACTCTCGACGTCATTGCCCGTCATCCCGAGCGTTATCAGGTTTTCGCCTTGAGCGGTTTCACTCGTTTGAGTGAGTTGCTGGCGCTGTGTGTGCGTCATTCGCCGCGCTTCGCGGTCGTGCCGGAATCTGGCGCTGCCCGGGGCTTGCAGGACGATTTGCGCGCGGCCGGTCTGTCGACCCGCGTTCTGGTGGGGGAAGAGGGCCTGTGTCAGGTCGCCTCCGATCCGGAAGTCGATGCGGTGATGGCGGCTATTGTCGGTGCGGCGGGCTTGCGTCCGACCCTGGCGGCGGTCGAGGCCGGCAAGAAGATTCTTCTGGCCAATAAAGAAGCACTGGTGATGTCCGGTGCGCTGTTCATGCAGGCCGTGCGTAAAAGCGGTTCGGTGCTGCTGCCGATCGACAGCGAGCACAACGCGATTTTCCAGTGCATGCCACAGGATTTCGCTCGTGGGCTTGGCGCGGTCGGTGTGCGTCGGATTTTACTGACAGCCTCTGGTGGCCCGTTCCGGCAGACACCCATGGCCGAGTTGGCGCATGTTTCCCCCGAACAAGCGTGTGCGCACCCGAATTGGTCCATGGGGCGCAAGATTTCGGTGGATTCGGCCAGCATGATGAACAAAGGGCTCGAGCTGATCGAGGCCTGCTGGCTGTTCGACGCCACGCCTTCCCAGGTCGAAGTGGTGATTCACCCGCAGAGCGTGATTCATTCGCTGGTCGACTACGTCGATGGCTCGGTATTGGCGCAGTTGGGCAATCCGGACATGCGCACACCGATTGCCAATGCCCTGGCCTGGCCAGAGCGAATCGACTCGGGTGTTGCGCCGCTGGACCTGTTTGCCATCGCTCGCCTGGATTTCCAGGCGCCGGATGAAGAGCGTTTCCCTTGCCTGCGCCTTGCGCGTCAAGCCGCCGAGGCTGGCAACAGCGCGCCGGCCATGCTCAATGCCGCGAATGAAGTGGCTGTGGCGGCCTTTCTCGACGGACGGGTTCGCTACCTGGAAATCGCGAGTATTATCGAGGAAGTGTTGAACCTCGAGCCTGTGGTTGCGGTAGATGATCTCGAGGCAGTGTTTACGGCTGATGCGAAAGCACGGGTACTGGCCGGGCAATGGCTGAGCCGTCACGGGCGATAAGTGCTGCAATACGTTGCCCCATGCAGCACCGATAGTTGCGGAGAAAATACATGAGCGCGCTCTATATGATTGTCGGCACCCTGGTAGCGCTGGGTGTGCTGGTTACCTTCCACGAGTTCGGCCATTTCTGGGTCGCGCGTCGCTGTGGGGTCAAAGTGCTGCGTTTCTCCGTGGGCTTCGGCATGCCGCTGCTGCGCTGGCACGACAGCAAAGGCACTGAATTCGTGATCGCCGCCATCCCGTTGGGTGGCTACGTGAAAATGCTCGACGAGCGCGAAGGCGAGGTCCCGGCCGATCAGGTCGATCAATCCTTCAATCGCAAATCTGTCCGTCAGCGCATCGCCATCGTCGCCGCCGGCCCGATCGCCAACTTTCTATTGGCAATGGTGTTTTTCTGGGCATTGGCAATGCTGGGCAGCGAGCAGGTGCGGCCGGTTATCGGTGCGGTCGAGTCCGGCAGTATTGCCTCCAAGGCAGGTTTGAGCCCGGGCCAGGAAATTATGGCCATCGATGGCGAGCCAACCTCCGGTTGGGCCGCGGTGAACCTGCAGCTGATCCGTCGTCTGGGTGAGAGCGGCTCCCTTCAATTGCTGGTCCGCGAACAGGGCTCCACGGTGGACTCACCCCGTGAGCTGGTGCTGGACAAGTGGCTCAAGGGTGCTGAGGAGCCAGATCCGATTCGCTCGCTGGGTATTCGTCCTTGGCGTCCGGCGTTGCCTCCAGTCCTGGCCGAATTTGATCCGAAAGGGCCGGCGAAGGCTGCGGGCCTGAAGCCGGGTGACCGCTTGTTGGCCCTTGATGGTAAGGCGCTGGACGACTGGCAGCAGGTAGTCGACATCGTCCGTATGCATCCGGATACCAAAATCATGCTGCGTGTCGAGCGCGATAGTGCTCAAATTGACGTCCCTGTGACGTTGGCCGCTCGCGGCGAGAGCAAGTCACCCAGTGGTTATCTGGGCGCCGGGGTGAAAGCGGTCGATTGGCCACCAGAGATGATTCGCGAAGTCAGTTACGGTCCGGTGGCTGCGATTGGCGAGGGTGCCCGACGTACCTGGACCATGAGTGTACTGACCCTCGATTCGCTCAAGAAAATGTTGTTCGGTGAGCTCTCGGTAAAAAACTTGAGTGGACCGATAACCATTGCTAAAGTGGCGGGCGCTTCTGCCCAGTCGGGCGTCGCTGATTTCCTGAATTTCCTTGCTTATCTGAGTATTAGCTTGGGGGTTCTGAATTTGTTGCCCATTCCTGTACTGGATGGGGGACATTTGTTGTTTTATCTGATCGAGTGGGCGCGTGGTCGTCCCTTGTCGGATCGGGTGCAAGGTTGGGGGATACAGATCGGTATCAGTTTGGTGGTCGGGGTGATGTTACTTGCTCTGGTCAATGATCTGGGTCGACTGTAACGCTTCGCTGAATTGCGAATCTGCCGCATTTTGCGGCAGTTTTTATTGCCAGTTGGAATAAGAAAGGACTTCATGAAACGTCTGCTGCTAACTGCGGTTCTCACCGTATTGATGATCGCCGAAGTTCACGCCGAGTCCTTCACTATCTCTGATATTCGCGTCAATGGCCTCCAGCGGGTCTCCGCGGGTAGCGTCTTTGGTGCCTTGCCGTTGAACGTCGGCGAACAGGCGGATGATCGTCGCCTGGTGGAATCCACTCGTGCGCTGTTCAAAACCGGGTTCTTTCAAGATATCCAGCTGGGTCGCGATGGCAACGTCCTCGTCATCACTGTAGTCGAGCGTCCGTCGGTCGCCAGTATCGAGATCGAGGGCAACAAGGCGATCTCCACTGAAGACCTGATGAAGGGCCTCAAACAATCCGGTCTGGCCGAAGGCGAGATCTTCCAGCGCGCCACCCTTGAAGGTGTGCGTAACGAACTGCAGCGTCAATATGTCGCTCAGGGCCGTTACTCGGCCACCGTCGATACCGAAGTGGTGCCGCAACCGCGTAACCGCGTGGGCCTGAAGGTCAACATCAACGAAGGCACCGTTGCAGCTATCCAGCACATCAACGTGGTGGGTAACACGGTTTTTCCTGATGAAGACCTGATCGACCTGTTCGAACTCAAAACCAGCAACTGGCTGTCGTTCTTCAAGAACGATGACAAGTACGCTCGTGAAAAACTCTCCGGTGACCTGGAGCGTCTGCGTTCCTACTATCTGGATCGCGGCTATATCAATATGGATATCGCTTCGACCCAGGTGTCCATCACCCCGGACAAGAAACACGTCTACATCACCGTCAACGTCAACGAAGGCGAGAAGTACACCGTTCGTGACGTCAAGCTCAGCGGCGACCTGAAAGTGCCTGAAGACCAGGTCAAGTCCCTGCTGCTGGTTCAGAAAGGCCAGGTGTTCTCGCGCAAGCTGATGACCACCACGTCCGAACTGATCACCCGTCGCCTGGGTAACGAGGGTTACACCTTCGCCAACGTCAACGGCGTGCCTCAGCCTCACGATGAAGACCACACGGTCGACATCACGTTCGCTGTCGATCCGGGCAAGCGTGCTTACGTGAACCGCATCAACTTCCGTGGCAACACCAAGTCCGAAGACGAAGTGCTGCGCCGTGAAATGCGTCAGATGGAAGGCGGCTGGGCTTCGACCTACCTGATCGATCAATCCAAGACGCGCCTGGAACGTCTGGGCTTCTTCAAGGAAGTCAACGTTGAAACGCCGGCCGTGCCCGGTGTCGATGACCAGGTTGATGTGAACTACAGCGTTGAAGAACAGGCGTCCGGCTCGATTACCGCCAGCGTCGGTTTCGCCCAGAGCGCCGGTCTGATCCTCGGTGGTTCGATCACCCAGAACAACTTCCTCGGTACCGGTAACCGAGTCAGCGTCGGCTTGACCCGCAGTGAATACCAGAGCCGCTATAACTTCGGTTATGTCGACCCCTACTGGACTGCTGACGGTGTGAGCCTGGGTTACAACGCGTTCTATCGCACCACCGACTACGACGACCTCGACGTCGACGTGGCCAGCTATGCCGTAGACAGCCTGGGTGCGGGCGTGAGCGTCGGCTACCCTATCAGCGAGACTTCGCGTCTGACCTTCGGCCTGACCGCGCAACAGGACAAGATCAAGACGGGTCGCTACACCGTTGATGAGATTTTCGACTTCGTTAACCAGGAAGGCGATAACTATCTGAACTTCAAGGCCTCGGCCGGTTGGTCCGAGTCCACGCTGAACAAAGGTGTATTGGCGACCCGTGGTCGTTCCCAGAGCCTGACCCTGGAAGCCACCACCCCTGGCAGTGACTTGTCGTTCTTCAAACTCGATTACCGTGGCCAGTTGTTCCAGCCGTTGTCTGAAAACTACACCATGCGCCTGCACACTGAACTGGGTTACGGCGATGGTTACGGTTCTACCGACGGCCTGCCGTTCTATGAGAACTACTATGCTGGTGGTTTCAACTCGGTTCGTGGCTTCAAGGACAGTACCCTTGGTCCTCGCAGTACACCAAGCCAGGGCACTAACCCGGGTACGTCTCGAGATCCTGATCAGGATCCACTGCCATTCGGTGGTAATGTCCTGATCCAGGGTGGTGTTGAGGTTCTGTTCCCTCTGCCGTTCGTCAAGGATCAGCGCTCCCTGCGTACTTCGGTATTCTGGGACGTGGGTAACGTGTTCGACTCGACGTGCAAAGAAACCAGGAACGCTGACGGTTCGAAGTCCAATACGCAGTGCAACGACATTAGCCTGAGCAACATGGCCAGTTCCGTTGGTATCGGCGTGACATGGGTTACCGCGCTCGGTCCTTTGAGCTTTGCGCTGGCGATGCCGGTCAAGAAACCGGATGACGCTGAGACTCAAGTGTTCCAATTCTCCCTCGGCCAGACGTTCTAAGCGTCTGACCCAAGATAACGACAATGGATTTTGTAGGAGTGCATCGTGCGTAAGTTGACTCAATTGGTTCTCCTGGCGACCGTACTGGTAGCAGGTCCGGCTTTTGCCGACATGAAAATCGCCGTGCTGAATTATCAAATGGCATTGCTGGAATCCGACGCGGCGAAAAAATACGCCGTGGATGCCGAGAAGAAGTTCGGCCCGCAACTGACCAAGCTCAAAAGCCTGGAAAGCAGCGCCAAAGGTATCCAGGACCGTCTGATGGCTGGCGGCGATAAAATGCAACAAGGCGAGCGTGAGCGTCTGGAACTCGAATTCAAGCAAAAGGCCCGTGATTTCCAGTTCCAGTCCAAGGAACTGAACGAAGCCAAGGCCGTTGCCGACCGTGAAATGCTGAAACAGCTCAAGCCGAAACTGGACAGCGCTGTGGAAGAAGTTATCAAGAAAGGTGCTTTTGACCTGGTCTTCGAGCGTGGCGCAGTGATTGATGTCAAGCCTCAGTACGACATCACTCGCCAGGTTATCGAGCGCATGAATCAGCTGAAGTAACCCATGACAGCGACTATAAAGCTCGGCCAGTTGGCCGAGTTCCTCGGCGCCACTTTACGTGGCGACCCGAAGAAAGAAATTACTGGGCTAGCCACTTTGCAAGAGGCTGGCCCAGCTCAGTTGAGCTTTCTGGCAAATCCTCAATACCGTAAATACCTGGCTGACAGTCAGGCCGCAGCTGTATTGCTGAAGGCCGCTGACGCTGAAGGTTTTGCCGGTGATGCATTGGTGGTGCCGGATCCGTATCTGGCCTACGCGCGCGTTTCCCATCTGTTCGATCCCAAGCCCAAAGCGCCTGCCGGTATTCATCCGACAGCGGTGGTGGCAGCGGATGCAGTGGTCGACCCGGCGGCGAGCATCGGTGCTTTTGTGGTGATCGAAAGTGCAGCGCGTATTGGCGCAGGTGTGACCGTAGGGGCTCATTGCTTCATCGGTGCGCGCTGCGAAATCGGCGAGGGCGGCTGGTTGGCCCCGCGGGTCACGCTATATCACGACGTGCGCATCGGCAAACGGGTGGTGATTCAATCCGGTGCCGTGCTCGGCGGTGAAGGCTTCGGTTTTGCCAACGAGAAAGGTGTCTGGCAGAAAATCGCGCAGATCGGTGGTGTCTCGATCGGCGATGACGTGGAAATAGGCGTAAATACCGCTATCGATCGCGGCGCACTGGCCGATACCGTTATCGGCAATGGTGTGAAGCTCGACAACCAGATTCAGATTGCTCACAACGTCCAGGTCGGTGACCACACCGCCATGGCCGCGTGTGTGGGGATCTCCGGCAGCACCAAAATCGGCAAGCATTGCATGCTCGCCGGTGGTGTAGGGCTGGTGGGGCATATCGAGATTTGCGACAACGTTTTCCTGACCGGGATGACCATGGTGACCCACTCGATTACCGAGCCGGGTTCCTATTCTTCCGGTACGGCGATGCAACCGGCAGCCGAATGGCGCAAAAGCGCGGCACGTATCCGTCAGCTCGATGACATCGCGCGACGACTGCGACAGCTGGAAAAGCGTGTAGGGGACGTGACCCCTGACGGTAATGCTTCATCAGATGGCTGATACCATTTCCATATCAAGTGTGCACAGCCGCTAGACTGCCTCCTTGATTTGCTAGAGGAGTGCGCGTCAGTCGCGCGCTCCCAATCTTTACATAGGCTTCCCCCCGAAATGATGGACATCAACGAGATTCGCGAATACCTGCCTCACCGTTACCCGTTCCTGCTGGTGGATCGGGTCGTGGATCTGGATGTGGAAGGCAAGCGCATTCGCGCCTACAAGAATGTCAGCATCAACGAACCGTTCTTCAATGGTCACTTCCCTGCGCATCCAATCATGCCGGGCGTATTGATCATCGAAGCGATGGCTCAGGCTGCCGGGATCCTTGGTTTCAAAATGCTCGACGTGAAGCCTGCCGACGGCACGCTTTATTACTTCGTCGGCTCCGACAAGCTGCGCTTCCGTCAGCCCGTGCTGCCAGGCGATCAGCTGATCCTGGAAGCCAAGTTCCTGAGCTGCAAGCGTCAGATCTGGAAGTTCGAATGCCAGGCGTCGGTCGATGGCAAACCAGTCTGCTCCGCTGAAATCATCTGCGCGGAACGCAAACTATGAGTTTGATTGACCCTCGCGCAATCATCGATCCGACGGCCATTCTGGCCGACGACGTCGAAGTCGGCCCTTGGTCGATCATCGGCGCAGGTGTGGAAATCGGCGAGGGGACAGTGATCGGGCCGCATGTGATTCTCAAGGGCCCGACCCGAATCGGTAAGCACAACCGCATCTACCAGTTTTCTTCGGTAGGCGAGGACACGCCCGATTTGAAATACAAGGGCGAAGAAACGCGTCTGGTCATCGGTGACCATAACGTCATTCGCGAAGGTGTGACGATCCACCGCGGGACCATTCAGGATCGTTCGGAAACGACCCTGGGCGATCACAACCTGATCATGGCCTATGCCCACATCGGTCACGACAGCGTTATCGGTAACCACTGCATTCTGGTCAACAACACCGCGTTGGCGGGCCATGTGCACGTTGAAGACTGGGCGATCCTGTCCGGTTTTACCCTGGTTCACCAGTATTGCCACATTGGCGCCCACAGCTTTTCGGGCATGGGCACTGCCATTGGCAAGGACGTTCCAGCCTACGTCACGGTATTTGGCAACCCTGCCGAAGCCCGCAGCATGAACTTCGAAGGCCTGCGCCGTCGTGGTTTCAGCGAAGATGCGATCCACGCGCTACGTCGTGCCTACAAGGTGGTTTACCGCCAGGGCCTGACGGTCGAACAGGCGCTTGCCGAGCTGGCCGAACCCTCGCTTCAGTTCCCGGAAGTCGCGGTATTCCGTGACTCCATCCAGTCTTCGACTCGCGGCATCACCCGTTAACCATGGCCAATTTGCGTATTGCGCTGGTGGCGGGAGAGGCTTCCGGTGACATTCTGGGTGCGGGCCTCATGCGCGCGCTCAAGGCTCGGCATCCGGCAGTCGAGTTCATCGGTGTCGGCGGTCCGCTGATGCAGGCCGAAGGCCTGACGTCGTATTTCCCCATGGAGCGCCTTTCTGTCATGGGCTTGGTGGAAGTGCTGGGCCGTTTGCGCGAGCTGTTGGCGCGTCGCAAGAAACTGGTCGCGGACCTGATCGCCGAGAAGCCGGACGTGTTCATCGGTATCGATGCCCCGGACTTCAACCTCAATATCGAACTCAAGCTGCGTCAGGCCGGGATCAAGACCGTGCATTACGTCAGTCCGTCGGTCTGGGCCTGGCGGCAGAAGCGGGTGCTGAAGATTCGCGAAGGTTGCGACCTGATGCTGACGCTGTTCCCGTTCGAAGCTAAATTTTATGAAGAGAAGGGCGTGCCGGTGCGGTTTGTCGGCCATTCCCTGGCCGATGCGATTCCGCTTGAGGCTGATCGCGCCGCAGCGCGGGCCGAACTTGGCTTGCCGGATGGGCCGCTGGTCGCCCTGATGCCGGGTAGCCGCGGTGGTGAGGTTGGGCGCCTTGGTGCGCTGTTCCTCGACACCGCCCAGCGCTTGCGGGCCATGCGCCCGGGCGTGCGGTTCGTCATGCCATGCGCGAGCCCGCAGCGCCGGGCCCAGCTTGAAGAGCTGCTGGCCGGTCGCGATCTGCCGCTGACCTTGCTCGACGGCAAATCCCATCTGGCCCTGGCTGCTTGCGACGCGGTGTTGATCGCTTCGGGCACGGCTACGCTGGAAGCATTGTTGTACAAGCGGCCGATGGTGGTCGCTTATCGCTTGGCGCCGCTGACGTTCTGGATTCTCAAACGGATGGTGAAAAGTCCCTACGTCTCCTTGCCGAATTTGCTGGCCCAGCGCCTGCTGGTGCCGGAGTTGTTGCAGGACGATGCGACGGTAGAGGCCTTGGCCCAAACCCTGTCGCCGCTGATCGAAGGTGGCCAGGAGCAGACCCGAGGCTTTGACGAAATCCACCGAACCCTGCGCTTGGACGCCTCCAATCAGGCAGCGGACGCGGTACTGAACCTGATTGGCAGAGCATAATGAGCAAAGCAAGTAAGCAGCTGGGCCTGGATTTTATGCTAGTCGATGAACTTGAAGATCTGGTGGCGGGTGTCGATGAAGTCGGTCGCGGCCCGCTGTGTGGCGCAGTGGTGACGGCGGCAGTGATCCTCGATCCGAGCCGCCCCATCCAGGGCCTCAACGACTCGAAGAAGCTCACCGAAGCTCGCCGTGATGCGCTTTACGACGAAATCTGCGAAAAGGCCCTGAGCTGGTATGTCGCTCGCGCTGAAGTAGAAGAAATCGACGAACTGAACATTCTTCACGCCACCATGCTGGCCATGCAGCGTGCCGTCGAGGGGCTGCACATTCAGCCGAAACTGGCGATGATCGACGGCAACCGTTGCCCGAAACTCTCTATGCGCGCCGAAGCGGTAATTCAGGGTGACGGCAAGGTGCCGGCCATTGCCGCGGCATCGATTCTGGCCAAGGTCAGCCGTGATCGAGAAATGGCGGCGTTCGAATTGATTTATCCGGGTTACGGGATCGGAGGCCATAAAGGCTACCCGACGCCCGTTCATCTGGAAGCGCTGGCCCGCTTGGGGCCGACCCCGATTCATCGCCGCTCGTTCGCCCCGGTCCGCTTGGCGTATGAAGCGCGGGAAAACCTGATCGGTAGTTAGTCGCAGGCTGATGTTTTACTCAAGGCCCGGTACAATCCGGGCCTTGTTGTCTTTACGTTTCTAGTTTCTAGACAGGATCACTATGCCGGCTTCATTCGTTCATCTACGCCTGCACACTGAATATTCCCTGGTCGACGGTCTGGTGCGGATCAAACCGCTGGTCAAGACCCTGGTCGGCATGAACATGCCTGCCGTGGCGGTCACCGACCAGAACAACATGTGTTCCCTGGTCAAATTCTATAAAGCTGCCATGGGTGCGGGGATCAAGCCAATCTGCGGCGCCGACCTGTGGCTGTCGAACAAGGATCCGGACAACTCCTTGAGCCGGATCAGCCTGCTGGCGATGAACGCCGTGGGCTATCGCAACCTCACCGAACTGATCTCTCGCGGCTTCATCGACGGCCAGCGCAATGGCTCGGTCATCATCGAGCGCGAGTGGGTGGCTGAAGCCAGCGAAGGCTTGATCATGCTGTCGGCGGCGAAAGAGGGCGAGATCGGTCTGGCCATGCTCAGCGGCAACCCGGACGAAGCCGAAAACCTTGCGCGCGAGTGGATGGCGGTGTTCCCGGATCGTTTCTATCTGGAAGTCCAGCGCACCAGCCGCCCCAATGACGAAGAGCAACTGCACGGCGCCGTGGCCCTGGCGGCGAAAATCGGCGCGCCGCTGGTGGCGACCAACGATGTGCGCTTCATCAAGCAGGAAGACTTCGAAGCCCACGAAACCCGCGTGTGTATCGGTGAGGGCCGCGCCCTCGACGATCCGCGGCGTTCGAAGAATTACAGCGATCAGCAATACCTCAAAAGCGCCGAGGAAATGGCCGAGCTGTTCAGCGACTTGCCCGAGGCGCTGGAAAACACCGTCGAGATCGCCAAGCGCTGCAACATCGACGTGAAACTGGGCAAGCACTTCCTGCCCAACTTCCCGATTCCCGATGGCATGACCATCGACGAGTACTTCCGCAAGGTTTCCTTCGACGGTCTGGAAGAGCGCCTCAGCGTTCTGCTGCCCAAGGACACCACCGAAGACTACGAAGCCAAGCGTCAGGTCTATGTCGACCGGCTGAATTTCGAGCTGGATATCATCATCCAGATGGGCTTTCCCGGTTACTTCCTGATCGTGATGGACTTTATCCAGTGGGCCAAGAGCAACGGCGTGCCGGTAGGTCCGGGTCGTGGGTCGGGTGCCGGGTCGCTGGTGGCCTATGTGCAGAAGATCACCGACCTCGACCCGCTGGAATATGACCTGCTGTTCGAACGTTTCCTTAACCCGGAACGGGTTTCCATGCCCGACTTCGACGTCGACTTCTGCATGGACGGCCGTGACCGGGTGATCGATTACGTGGCCGAGAAATACGGCCGTAACGCGGTTAGCCAGATCATCACCTTCGGTTCCATGGCGGCGAAAGCGGTGGTCCGTGACGTGGCGCGGGTGCAGGGCAAGTCCTACGGCTTGGCGGATCGTCTGTCGAAGATGATTCCGTTCGAAGTCGGCATGACCCTGGAAAAGGCCTACGAGCAGGAAGAAATCCTGCGCGACTTCATCAAGGTCGATGAAGAGGCTGCGGAAATCTGGGAGATGGCGCGCAAGCTTGAAGGCGTTGTGCGTAACGTCGGCAAGCACGCCGGTGGTGTGGTAATCGCGCCGACCAAGCTGACCGACTTCTCGCCGATTTATTGCGACGAAGCGGGCGATGGCCTGGTTACCCAGTTCGACAAGGATGACGTCGAGGCTGCCGGTCTGGTGAAGTTCGACTTCCTGGGACTTCGGACCCTGACGGTCATCGACTGGGCGCTGAAAACCATCAACCGCGATCGCGCCAAGGTCAACGAGCCGCCGCTGGATATCGCGTTCATTCCGCTGGACGACAAACCGACTTACACGCTGCTGCAAAAAGCTGAAACCACCGCGGTGTTCCAGCTCGAGTCGCGCGGCATGAAAGAGCTGATCAAAAAGCTCAAGCCCGACTGCCTGGAAGACTTGATCGCACTGGTGGCCCTGTTCCGTCCGGGCCCGTTGCAATCAGGCATGGTTGACGACTTTATCAACCGTAAGCACGGTCGCGCGGAGCTCGCGTACCCGCACTCGGATTACCAGTACGAAGGCCTCAAGCCAGTCCTGGCGCCGACTTACGGCATCATCCTGTATCAGGAACAGGTGATGCAGATTGCCCAGGTCATGGCCGGTTACACCCTTGGCGGTGCAGACATGCTGCGTCGAGCCATGGGTAAGAAAAAACCCGAAGAAATGGCCAAACAACGCGGCGGTTTCATTGAGGGTTGCGCCACCAACAATATCGACGCCGACCTGGCCGGTAACATCTTTGACCTGGTAGAAAAGTTCGCCGGTTACGGCTTCAACAAATCCCACTCCGCCGCTTACGGCCTGGTGTCGTACCAGACAGCGTGGCTGAAAACCCACTACCCGGCGCCGTTCATGGCCGCGGTACTGTCGGCGGATATGCACAACACCGACAAGGTCGTGACCTTGATCGAAGAAATTCGCACCATGAAGCTGCGTCTCGACGCGCCGGATGTGAATACTTCGGAGTTCAAGTTCACGGTGAATGACGAAGGCCGCATTATTTATGGCCTCGGCGCAATCAAGGGTGTGGGCGAAGGGCCGGTGGAAGCGATCACCGAGGCGCGTCAGGATGGACCGTTCAAGGATCTGTTCGATTTCTGCGCCCGTGTCGATCTCAAACGGATCAACAAGCGCACCCTGGACGGTTTGATCCGCAGCGGCGCGCTGGATCGTCTGGGCCCGTATTTCCATGACGAACCAAAAGCCTATCAAGCCAGCATCGACCAGAACCGCGCGGTCTTGTTGAACGCGATGGAAGGGGCGATCAAGGCTGCCGAACAAACTGCTCGCACCCATGACAGTGGTCACGCCGATCTGTTTGGGGGCCTGTTCGTTGAAGAAGACGCGGATGTCTACGCCAATCATCGCAAGGCTAAGGAGCTGACCCTCAAGGAGCGCCTGAAAGGGGAGAAAGACACCCTCGGCCTGTACCTGACCGGTCACCCGATCGACGAATACGAAGGCGAAATCCGTCGTTTCGCCCGTCAGCGCATCATCGACCTGAAGCCGGCTCGCGATACGCAGACGGTCGCGGGCATGATCATCGCCCTGCGAGTGATGAAGAACAAAAAGGGCGACAAGATGGGTTTCATCACCCTCGATGACCGCTCCGGACGGATCGAAGCCTCGCTGTTCGCCGACGCCTTCCACTCCGCGCAGTCGCTGTTGCAGACCGACGCGATGGTGGTGGTCGAAGGCGAAGTCAGCAACGACGACTTCTCTGGTGGCCTGCGGTTGCGGGTCAAGCGTGTGATGAGCATGGAAGACGCGCGCACCAACCTGGCCGAAAGCCTGCGCCTGAAATTGCACACCAAGGATTTGAAGGGCGATCAGCTGCGCTGGCTGGGTGAGCTGTTCAAGCGCCACCGCGGCGCGTGCCCGATCACCATGGAGTACACCAGTCCCGATGCGAAGGCTTTGTTGCAGTTCGGCGAGACCTGGCGGATCGACCCGGCGGATGCCTTGATTCAAGCCTTGCGTGACCAGTTCGGGCGAGACAACGTCTTCCTCCAATACCGTTGACGGTCAGGTGCCATTCTTTACCATTAGAGCGCGCCTGATCCCGACCCAAATTTTTAATCTCGACCTGAACGCGCCTGTCCCTTAAGGTAGGGCGCGAATAGACAACCGGCCGGCCCAAGCTCTCTTGGAAGGTCGACCCAAGACGGACGCCTATGAACCCGAATTTTCTAGATTTCGAACAGCCGATCGCCGACCTGCAAGCCAAGATCGAAGAGTTGCGCTTGGTCGGTAATGACAATTCGCTGAATATCGGCGATGAGATCTCCCGCCTGCAGGACAAGAGCAGCACGCTGACCGAAGACATCTTCGGCAAGCTGACCAGCTGGCAGATCGCTCGTCTGGCGCGTCACCCGAAACGTCCGTATACCCTGGACTACATCGAACACATCTTCACCGAGTTCGACGAACTGCACGGCGACCGTCACTTCTCCGACGACGCTGCGATCGTTGGCGGCATTGCCCGTCTGGACGACCAGCCGGTGATGATCATCGGTCACCAGAAAGGCCGCGAAGTGCGCGAGAAGGTTCGCCGCAACTTCGGCATGCCGCGTCCGGAAGGCTACCGCAAGGCGTGCCGTCTGATGGAAATGGCCGAGCGTTTCAAAATGCCGATCCTGACCTTCATCGACACCCCGGGTGCTTACCCAGGCATCGACGCCGAAGAGCGCAACCAGAGCGAAGCAATTGCCTGGAACCTGCGCGTCATGGCTCGCCTGAAAACCCCAATCATCGCCACCGTGATCGGTGAGGGTGGTTCCGGTGGTGCACTGGCGATCGGTGTCTGCGATCAGCTGAACATGCTGCAGTACTCGACCTACGCGGTGATTTCGCCGGAAGGTTGCGCTTCGATTCTGTGGAAAACTTCCGAGAAAGCCCCGGATGCTGCTGAAGCCATGGGTATTACTGCCGAGCGTCTGAAGGGCCTGGGCATTGTCGATAAAGTGATCGGCGAGCCATTGGGCGGCGCTCATCGTGATCCGGCCGCTGCGGCTGCCTCGATCCGCGCCGAGCTGAGCTCGCAACTGGCGATGCTGAAGAAGTTCGACAACGAGGCGCTGTTGGCCCGTCGTTATGAGCGTCTGATGAGCTACGGTCTCTGATCTGACGCTGCTTCGGCAAGCGACGCAAAACCAATGTGGGAGCGAGCCTGCTCGCGATAGCGGTATAACAGACAGCGAATTTGTTGAATGTTAAGCAGCCTTCGCGAGCAGGCTCGCTCCCACATTGGGTCTATGTGAAGTGTCGACGTCTATGAATCCTTCGAAGATTGATTTGCCTACCAGGCTCCTGCTGAATCTTGCACCTTGGCGCACCGCCACAACCTGGCGCATCGCGTTCTCCGGTGGTCTCGACTCCACCGTCCTGCTGCACCTTCTCGCGCACCTTGCGAAAACCCAACCCCTGCCGGCGCTGAGCGCCATCCATGTCCACCACGGCCTCCAGGCTGCGGCTGATGCGTGGCCGGAACATTGTCAGTCGGTCTGTGATGCGCTGGGAGTGCCGCTAGAGGTCGTGCGTGTTCAGGTTGAACCCCGCGCCAGCCTTGAGCGTGCGGCGCGGGATGCGCGTTATGGCGCCTTCAATGCGGCGACTCATGCTGGTGAAGTGCTGCTCACAGGCCAACACCGTGACGATCAGGCGGAAACCCTGTTGTTTCGGCTGATGCGTGGGGCAGGGGTGAGAGGCTTGTCGGGGATGCCGAACGAGCGTCCTTTGGGCGGGGGGCATCTGCTGCGACCGTTGCTCGACGTCACTCGCGCCGAGCTTGAGGCCTACGCGACGGAATATCGGTTGAGCTGGATCGAGGATCCGTCGAACCAGGACCGCCAGTTCTCGCGCAATTATCTGCGACATCAGGTGTTCCCGGTGTTGATCGCGCGCTGGCCGCAAGCGGTGGCGACCATGGCCCGCAGCGCAGCGCATCTGAGCGAAGCTCAGGGACTGCTCGACGAATTGGCGCAAATCGATCTGGCCCATGCCACCACGGTCAGCGATTTCGATTGGCTGGGCTTGCCGTCGCTGGCGCTGGCACCACTGGAAAAACTGTCTGATGCGCGCCAGCGCAACGCGCTAAGTCACTGGCTCAAACCGTTGACGACTTTGCCTGACAGTGACCATTGGTCGGGTTGGGAAAGTTTGCGTGATGCGACCGGCGATGCGCATCCGGTCTGGCGGCTCGCGGCGGGTGAATTGCATCGCGCAGGCGGGCGTCTCTGGTGGTTGTCTGGTGGCTGGCTGCACATTCCACCACCCCCAGTGTCTTGGGCTGATCCCACGGTATCACTGGCGTTGCCGGATAACGGTGTCCTTAAGTTCACCGGTCAGATCCCCGTTGGCCCGCTGCAGATCCGCTATCGTGAAGGTGGCGAGGTCATGAATCTGCCCGATCGCGGCCACCGTGACTTGAAGCGTTTGCTCAACGAAAGCGGTGTGCCGGGCTTTGCCCGTGGCAGATTGCCGCTGGTCTACAGAGGCCAGCAATTGCTGGCGGTGGCGAACCTGCGGGGGCTAAATGGCGGTGAGCAAGGTGGCTGGTATTTGCATTGGCAGCCGCTGATCGAAGATCAAGGTTTGAGCTGAAAGGGGCTTTCCGGTAGACTACGCTCCCTTCTTGATACAACTTCTGTGGATTCGCCTGAATCGCAGGAGTTGCCGATTACCAAGCAGTCTTTGCTGGGCGATTCCAAAAAATGTGTAGCGAGCAACCTACCGGTGTTTCATCTACCGGTCTGTCCCAACGCGGCGGTTTTTTTGAAAGGTGCACTGTGATTAATGCAGGTGATCGGGGGCTTCGGCCTTCCTTCGCTTTCCCCGGCGGCTCGGACCGCTTTAACGCAGACTTCTAGGGTTTTTCATGACGCGCTACATATTCGTCACGGGCGGTGTTGTTTCTTCATTGGGGAAAGGCATTGCCTCGGCTTCATTGGCGGCCATCCTGGAGGCGCGGGGACTTAAGGTCACCATGCTGAAGCTGGACCCGTACATCAACGTTGACCCGGGCACGATGAGCCCGTTCCAGCACGGTGAAGTGTTCGTCACCCACGACGGCGCCGAGACCGACCTGGACCTGGGCCACTACGAGCGGTTCATCCGCACGACCATGACCCAGAACAACAACTTCACCACCGGCCGTGTCTATGAACACGTCCTGCGCAAAGAGCGCCGTGGTGATTACCTGGGCGCAACCATTCAGGTGATCCCGCACATCACCGACGAAATCAAGCGCCGGATCATCAAGGGCGCCGGCGATGCCGACGTGGCCATGGTCGAGATCGGTGGCACCGTGGGTGACATCGAGTCGCAACCGTTCCTCGAAGCGATCCGTCAATTGCGTTTCGAAGTCGGCGCCAAGCGCGCGATGCTGATGCACCTGACGCTGGTGCCGTACATCGCCACTGCAGGCGAAACCAAAACCAAGCCGACTCAGCACTCGGTCAAGGAACTGCGTTCCATTGGCCTGCAGCCAGACGTGCTGGTGTGCCGTTCCGATCACCCGATCGACATCTCTTCGCGTCGCAAGATCGCCCAGTTCACCAACGTTGAAGAACGTGCGGTGATCGCGCTGGAAGACGCCGACACCATCTACAAGATCCCGGGCATTCTGCACTCCCAGGGCCTGGATGATTTCGTTGTCGAGCGTTTCGGCCTGCAATGCGACAGCGCCGATCTGTCCGAGTGGGAAGCGGTGGTTGATGCCAAGCTGAACCCGGAACACGAAGTCACCATCGCGATGGTCGGCAAGTACATGGAACTGCTGGACGCCTACAAGTCGCTGATCGAAGCGATGAGTCACGCCGGCATCAGCAACCGCACCAAGGTCAACCTGCGCTACATCGATTCCGAAGACATCGAAAACCAGGGCACCGCGCTGCTGGAAGGCGTCGACGCGATTCTGGTACCGGGCGGCTTTGGTCTGCGTGGCGTTGAAGGCAAGATCACTGCCGTTCAATACGCTCGCGAAAACAAGGTTCCATACCTGGGTATCTGCCTGGGCATGCAAGTGGCCGTTATCGAGTTCGCTCGTAACGTCATGGGTTGGAAAGACGCCAACTCCACCGAGTTCGATCGCACCAGCGGTCATCCGGTCGTGGGTCTGATCACCGAGTGGGAAGATGCCACCGGCGCAGTCGAAACCCGCACCGAAACCTCTGATCTGGGCGGCACCATGCGCCTTGGCGCTCAGGATTGCCTGCTTGAGCCAGGTTCCCTGGTGCACGATTGCTACGCCAAGGACGTGATCGTCGAGCGTCACCGTCATCGCTACGAAGTGAACAACAACCTGCTGCCGCAAATCATCGAGGCCGGTCTGAAAATCTCCGGTCGTTCCGGTGATGGCGCACTGGTTGAAGTGGTCGAAGCGCCGGACCATCCATGGTTCGTCGCTTGCCAGTTCCACCCTGAGTTCACCTCGACGCCACGTGACGGTCACCCATTGTTCAGCGGCTTCGTTAAAGCCGCTTTGACCCAACACCAGAAGAAGGCATAAACCTGATGGCGCAGAAGATCATCCGCGTAGGCAACATCGAGATTGCCAACGACAAGCCAATGGTGCTGTTCGGTGGCATGAACGTGCTGGAAAGCCGCGACATGGCGATGCAGGTCTGCGAAGAGTACGTAAAGGTCACCGAAAAACTCGGTATCCCTTACGTGTTCAAGGCCAGTTTCGACAAGGCGAACCGTTCTTCTGTGACCTCTTACCGTGGCCCCGGCCTGGAAGAGGGCATGCGGATTTTCCAGGACATCAAGCAAGCCTTCGGCGTGCCAGTCATCACCGACGTCCACGAACCTGATCAGGCCGCGGTTGTCGCTGAAGTCTGCGACATCATCCAGTTGCCGGCCTTCCTGTCGCGCCAGACCGACCTCGTGGTCGCGATGGCCAAGACTGGCGCGGTGATCAACATCAAGAAAGCCCAGTTCCTTGCGCCTCAGGAAATGAAACACATCCTGAACAAATGCGTAGAAGCCGGTAACGATCAGTTGATCCTCTGCGAACGTGGTTCGAGCTTCGGCTACAACAACCTGGTCGTCGACATGCTTGGCTTCGGCATCATGAAGCAGTTCGAATACCCGGTGTTCTTCGACGTGACCCACGCGCTGCAAATGCCCGGCGGTCGCTCCGATTCCGCTGGCGGTCGTCGCGCCCAGGTTACCGACCTGGCCAAGGCCGGCATGAGCCAGTCGCTGGCCGGTTTGTTCCTTGAAGCGCACCCGGACCCTGATAACGCCAAATGCGACGGCCCTTGCGCCTTGCGTCTGGACAAACTGGAACCCTTCCTGGCCCAGCTCAAAGCACTGGACGAACTGGTGAAGAGTTTTCCGACGGTAGAAACCGCGTAAACCTCAATTCTCCGGTAAAGTACCGCACGATTTAATGCTCAAGCCCTCGGGCTTGAGCCTTGTCGTCCGCAAGCCTGCCCGCTGTCTATCACTTGCCGACGATAAAAGATTTCCTTCAGCTGCGTCGTTTTCGTCAACTTTGGAGTGTTTACAACAATGGCAAAAATCGTCGACATCAAAGGTCGTGAAGTTCTCGACTCCCGTGGCAATCCCACTGTGGAAGCAGACGTGCTTCTCGATAACGGCATCATCGGCAGCGCTTGCGCGCCATCCGGTGCTTCCACTGGCTCGCGTGAAGCACTCGAGCTGCGTGATGGCGACAAGAGCCGTTACCTGGGCAAAGGCGTTCTGAAAGCCGTCGCCAACATCAACGGTCCAATCCGCGACCTGTTGCTGGGTGCAGACCCAAGCGACCAGAAAGCGCTGGATCACGCGATGATCAAGCTGGATGGCACCGAAAACAAAGCGACCCTGGGCGCCAACGCGATCCTCGCCGTTTCCCTGGCCGCGGCCAAGGCAGCAGCACAGGACCAGGACCTGCCGCTGTACGCACACATCGCTAACCTGAACGGCACCCCGGGTGTTTACTCGATGCCGGTTCCGATGATGAACATCATCAACGGTGGCGAGCACGCCGATAACAACGTCGACATCCAGGAATTCATGGTTCAGCCAGTAGGCGCCAAGTCTTTCTCGGAAGGTCTGCGCATGGGCACCGAGATTTTCCATCACCTTAAAGCTGTACTGAAGGCTCGCGGCCTGAGCACTGCCGTCGGTGACGAAGGTGGTTTCGCGCCGAACCTGGCCTCCAACGAAGACGCTTTGAAAGTGATCTCCGAAGCCGTGGCCAATGCCGGTTACAAGCTGGGCACCGACGTGACCCTGGCTCTGGACTGCGCAGCCAGCGAATTCTACGAAGACGGCAAGTACAACCTGTCCGGCGAAGGCCAGGTGTTCACCGCTGAAGGTTTCGCCGATTACCTGAAAGGTCTGACCGAGCGTTACCCGATCATCTCCATCGAAGACGGTCTGGACGAGTCCGACTGGGCTGGCTGGAAAATCCTCACCGACAAAATCGGCGAGAAGACTCAGCTGGTGGGCGACGACCTGTTCGTGACCAACACCAAGATCCTGAAAGAAGGCATCGATAAAAAGATCGCCAACTCGATCCTGATCAAGTTCAACCAGATCGGCACCCTGACCGAAACTCTGGAAGCGATCCAGATGGCCAAGGCTGCTGGTTACACCGCCGTAATCTCGCACCGCTCCGGCGAAACCGAAGATTCGACCATTGCCGACCTGGCTGTGGGCACTGCGGCTGGCCAGATCAAGACCGGCTCCCTGTGCCGTTCCGACCGTGTTTCCAAGTACAACCAACTGCTGCGTATCGAAGAGCAGTTGAATGGCAAAGCCAAGTACAACGGTCGCAGCGAATTTCGCGGTTAATCGTTAACTGGTAAAAAGACACCGGATTGTGTCGAAAAAATCGCAGCAGCGATGGATTTGCCACTAATCTGATGCCTTAAGAGCACAAGCCTGGTTCTTCCAGGCTTCGTGCTATCAGAAGCTTCAAGTTTTGGCATGGCTGTCTTTTTTCACTGGATACCTGATATTCGATGCGCAGTCCCAATTGGTTGTTCCTCGTCTTGCTCTTGCTGCTGGCTGGCCTGCAGTACCGCCTGTGGGTGGGTAATGGCAGTCTGGCGCAAGTGGCCGAGCTGAAGCAGCAGATTGCGGATCAACACGCCGAAAACGAGGCGTTGCTGGAGCGCAATCGGGTGATGGACGCCGAAGTCAGCGAATTGAAAAAGGGCATGGAGACCGTTGAAGAACGGGCTCGTCATGAGTTGGGCATGGTCAAGGACGGTGAAACCCTTTACCAGTTGGCCCAATGATTAATTCGTTACCGGCCTTCTGGGCCGTGATTCCTGCCGCGGGCGTCGGTGCCCGTATGGCCGCGGACCGTCCCAAGCAATACTTGCAACTGGGCGGGCGCACTATTCTCGAACACAGCCTTGGCTGTTTCCTCGATCATCCTGCCCTGAAGGGGTTGGTGGTCAGTCTTGCAATCGACGATCCTTACTGGCCGAACCTGGCATGTGCTGCTGATCCGCGTATTCAACGGGTCGAGGGTGGCGCCGAGCGTTCCGGGTCAGTGCTCAATGCCTTGCTGCATCTGCATGCCCAAGGCGCTGACGATGAGGACTGGGTGTTGGTTCACGATGCCGCACGACCGAATCTGGCACGTGATGATCTCGATAAATTGCTCAGTGAGCTGGCCGACGATCCGGTGGGCGGTCTGTTGGCCGTGCCTGCACGCGACACTCTCAAGCGGGTCGACCAGCATGGGCGCGTGCTGGAAACGGTGGATCGCAGCGTGATCTGGCAGGCCTATACGCCGCAAATGTTTCGCCTTGGCGCGTTGCATCGGGCGTTGGCGGACAGTCTGGTGGCGGACGTTGTCGTCACCGATGAAGCCTCGGCCATGGAATGGTCGGGCCAGGCGCCGCGTCTGATTGAAGGGCGATCCGATAACATCAAAGTCACTCGCCCCGAAGACCTGGAGTGGTTGCGGCAGCGTTGGGCTAACCGCCGCTAAAAGATCGCAGCCTTCGGCAGCTCCTACGGGTGTACACATAACCTTGTAGGAGCTGCCGAAGGCTGCGATCTTTTGATCTTAAGTTCGATACTCCGACCGTTCGGCCAACCCTTCCTTCAAGTAATCCACTAACTTGCGCACCTTCGGTGACAGATGCCGTTGCTGTGGATAAAGCGCCCAAACCGCTGTGTTTGGCGGTTGATGGGCTTCCAGCAGCGAGATCAATTCGCCGTTTTTCAGGTATTCCAGCACGTAGTAATCCGGTAACTGACACAACCCAACCCCTTGTAGCGCGGCATCCAGCACTGCCTGCCCACTGTTGCAGCGCCAGTTTCCCTGCACTCGCTGGGAAAATTCCCGCCCGTTCTGTTCCAGTTGCCAGATGTCCGAGCTACCGATGAGGCAGTTATGGCGACTCAATTCCGACAAGCTGTGTGGGCGACCATACCTTTCCAGGTAGGACGGTGAGGCGCACAGGTACATGCGCCGTGGTGCCAGACGTGTGGCGACCAATCTTGAATCCTGCAGACGGCCGAGGCGGATGGCCAGGTCCAACCCTTCATGCACAAGGTCGAGCGGGCGGTTGCTCAGTTCGATGTCGACGCGCAGTTGCGGATACAACCCCATGAAGCGAGTCACCAGTGGCACGATGAATCGTTCGCCGTAGGCCACGGCACAGGTCATGCGCAGCATGCCCTTGGGTTCGCTGGTCAGGTCGCCGACCGCGCGCAGTGCTTCTTCGCGACCGTCCTGCAAACGCTGGCAATGTTGCAGGAAGGTTTGCCCGGCCTCGGTCAGTGTGACACGGCGGGTGCTGCGATAGAGCAAACGGGTTTGCAGGCGCTCTTCCAGTCGTACGATTTGGCGACTGATGTGAGAGGAAGACACCCCGAGGCGTTCAGCCGCAGCGGTGAATTGGCTGCACTCGGCCACGGCAACGAACTCATCGATGCCTTCCCAGCGATTTTCGGACATCATGATTATCCCTGTATGGCAATAATGTTTTGCTTTTGTCCTGATTATTCATCGTAAGCCGCTGTATTACACTCCTTGTCTTGTTTTTATTCACTGGAGAGCCAGCATGATCAAGTCGCGCGCCGCCGTTGCCTTCGAGGCCAAGAAACCCCTCGAGATCGTTGAAGTCGATGTCGCCATGCCCAAGGCTGGTGAAGTCCTGCTGCGTGTAGTTGCCTCCGGTGTTTGCCATACCGATGCCTACACCCTCTCGGGCGCAGACCCGGAAGGTATTTTCCCGTCGATCCTGGGTCACGAAGGTGGCGCGGTGGTCGAAGCGATCGGCGAGGGCGTGACTTCGGTCGCGGTCGGCGACCATGTGATCCCGCTGTACACCCCGGAATGCGGCAAGTGCAAATTCTGTCTGTCGGGCAAAACCAACCTCTGTCAGGCGATTCGTGCGACTCAGGGTAAAGGCCTGATGCCGGATGGCACTTCGCGTTTTTCCTACAAGGGCGAAACGATTTTCCACTACATGGGCACCTCGACCTTCTCCGAGTACACCGTGCTGCCGGAAATCTCCGTCGCCAAAATTCCTAAAGAAGCACCCTTGGAAAAAGTCTGCCTGCTGGGTTGTGGTGTCACCACTGGTATCGGCGCGGTAATCAACACTGCCAAGGTCAAACCAGGTGACACCGTCGCCATCTTCGGTCTGGGCGGCATCGGTCTGTCGGCGGTGATTGGCGCGGTCAAAGCCAAGGCAGGGCGGATCATCGCCATCGACATCAACCCGGCCAAGTTCGAGATCGCCAAGCAATTGGGCGCGACCGATTGTGTAAACCCGAAAGACTTCGATCGTCCGATTCAGGAAGTGATCGTTGACATGACCGATGGCGGCGTCGACTTTTCCTTCGAATGCATCGGCAACGTCCAGTTGATGCGTGCTGCACTTGAGTGCTGCCACAAAGGTTGGGGTGAGTCGGTGATCATCGGCGTGGCCGGCGCCGGTCAGGAAATCTCCACTCGTCCGTTCCAGTTGGTGACCGGTCGCGTCTGGCGCGGTTCGGCGTTCGGTGGTGTGCGTGGGCGTACCGAGTTGCCGAGCTATGTTGAAATGGCCCAGACCGGCGAGATCCCGTTGGATACCTTCATCACCCACACGATGGGCCTGGAAGATATCAACAAGGCGTTTGACCTGATGCATGAAGGCAAAAGCATCCGTAGCGTCATCCATTTCTGAGGTCGGTCATGAGCCTGGAAAATATCTCCTGCCAGAAAAGCTTCGGCGGCTGGCATAAGCGCTATCGGCACCGCTCCGACGTGCTCGGTTGCGACATGGTGTTTGCCGTATACCTGCCACCGCAAGCGGAGCAGGGCGGTAAATTGCCGGTGTTGTACTGGTTGTCCGGCCTGACCTGCACCGATGAGAACTTCATGCAAAAGGCCGGCGCCATGCGCATGGCCGCCGAGCTGGGGCTGATCATCGTCGCACCGGACACCAGCCCGCGCGGTCCTGATGTGCCGGGTGATCCGGACGGCGCCTGGGACTTCGGTCTCGGTGCCGGGTTTTATCTGAATGCCACGCAGGAACCTTGGTCCCGGCACTATCGGATGCATGACTATGTCGTGCACGAATTGCCGGCATTGGTCGAAGCGCATTTCCCGACATCGGACAAGCGTGGCATCAGCGGTCACTCCATGGGTGGCCACGGCGCGTTGGTCTGTGCGTTGCGCAATCCGGGGCGTTATCTGTCGGTGTCGGCGTTCTCGCCGATCAACAATCCGATGGATTGCCCTTGGGGCCAGAAAGCCTTTTCCCGTTACTTGGGAGAGGACCGTTCGAAGTGGCGGGAATGGGATGCCTGTGCGTTGATCGCCGAGGCTGACGAGAAGCTGCCGCTGCTGGTCGACCAGGGTGATCGCGATGATTTCCTGGCCACCCAGCTCAAGCCTGAAACCTTGCAGCAGGCCGCCAAACTGGCAGGTCATCCGCTGACGTTGCGCTTGCAACCCGGCTACGACCACAGCTATTTCTTCATCGCCAGCTTCATCGACGACCACTTGCAGCATCACGCGCGCGCTCTAGGCGCTTAATGCAGGTAGAATCACGCCCTGACAAAAATCGGGGCGTTTTTTTATGCGTATTGGCCACGGCTACGATGTGCACCGTTTCGCTGAAGGCGATTTCATCACACTGGGCGGCGTGCGGATTGCACACAGCTTCGGGCTGCTCGCCCATTCCGACGGTGATGTCCTGCTGCACGCCTTGAGCGATGCCTTGCTCGGTGCTGCCGCGCTGGGTGATATCGGCAAGCACTTCCCGGACACCGACCCGCAATTCAAGGGCGCCGACAGTCGTGTGCTGTTGCGTCACGTCGTCGCACTGATCCATGCCAAAGGCTGGAAAGTCGGCAACGTCGATAACACCATTGTTGCCCAGGCCCCGAAAATGGCCCCGCATATCGAATCGATGCGCGCGCTGATTGCCGCGGATCTTCAAGTTGAGTTGGATCAAGTGAACGTGAAAGCTACCACCACCGAAAAGCTCGGCTTTGTCGGTCGCGAAGAAGGCATTGCCGTGCACTCCGTTGCTCTGTTGCTGCGCGCATGAACGAACTGCAATTGCTCGGCCCTCGGGCCTATGGTGAGTCTCTCGGTACCGCTGTACTGAAAGCCACGGCGGAAGATTTCCAGGTCGACGAAGTCCTTGATATTCCCCTGAGCGGCGACGGCGAACACCTGTGGATCTGGGTGGAAAAGCGCGGTCTGAATACCGAAGAAGCGGCACGGCGCATCGCCAAGGCGGCGGGTGTGCCATTGCGCACCGTCAGCTATGCCGGCCTCAAGGACCGTCAGGCGTTGACTCGCCAGTGGTTCAGCGTGCAACTGCCGGGCAAGGCCGATCCTGATCTGTCGGCGGCGGAAAACGACACGCTGAAAATCCTCAAGACCGGTCGGCATAAACGCAAACTGCAACGCGGTGCCCACTCGGCCAACGGCTTCACCTTGCGCTTGACCCAGTTCGCCGGTGACAAGGCTGCGATCGAAGAGCGTCTGCAGCTGATCGCCAAGCAAGGTATTCCCAATTATTTCGGCGCCCAGCGTTTCGGCTTTGATGGCGGCAACGTCGTCGACGCTCGTGCCTGGGCGGCGCGCAAGGCCCTGCCAGAACAACGCAACGTGCGTTCGCGGCTGCTTTCCACTGCGCGCAGTTTTCTGTTCAATCAAGTGTTGGCGGCGCGTGTCGCCGATGGCACCTGGCAGCGCGCTCAAGTGGGCGATCTGCTGGCGTTCACCGACAGCCGCAGTTTTTTCCCGGCAGGTGTTGCCGAATGCAACGACCCGCGCTTGGCGATTCTCGACCTGCACCCGACCGGCCCGCAGTGGGGCGAAGGTGACTCGCCGACGTCAGGCGCTGTCCATGAATTGGAGCAGGCAATCGCCGCGCGCGAAGCGGATCTGCGCGATTGGTTGATTAACGCCGGAATGAGCCACGAACGTCGCATCCTGCGGCTGCCCATTGGTGGGTTGACGTGGCATTATCCCGAGCCTGACATTCTGCAACTGGAATTCGTCCTGCCGGCCGGATGCTTCGCCACCGTATTGGTGCGTGAACTCGTCGATCTGGTGCCGGTGGGGCAGACGGACAGCCCATGCGTATTCTGATTTCTAACGACGATGGGGTAACCGCACCCGGTCTTGCCGCGCTTTATGCTGCGCTGGCGGATTACACCGAATGCGTGGTTATCGCCCCGGACCAGGACAAAAGCGGCGCCAGCAGCTCGCTGACGCTCGACCGTCCGTTGCACCCGCAAACCTTGGCCAACGGCTTTAT
Organism: Pseudomonas sp. BF-R-26; assembly: GCF_019947395.1. Classification (NCBI taxonomy): domain Bacteria; kingdom Pseudomonadati; phylum Pseudomonadota; class Gammaproteobacteria; order Pseudomonadales; family Pseudomonadaceae; genus Pseudomonas; species Pseudomonas sp. BF-R-26. Next base: position 117,994 of record NZ_JAGYGK010000012.1, read on the forward strand.
CAGCCTCAACGGCACACCCACCGACTGCGTGCACCTGGGCCTTAACGGCTTGCTGGAGCTCGAGCCGGACATGGTGGTTTCCGGCATCAACCTGGGGGCCAACCTGGGGGATGACGTGCTGTATTCCGGCACTGTGGCGGCGGCCCTTGAAGGACGTTTCCTTGGGCGTCCTTCGTTTGCCTTTTCGTTCGTCTCACGGCAAGTAGAGAACCTTCCCACAGCCGCTTATTTTGCGCGCAAACTGGTAGAGGCTCACGCGGACCTCGATCTGCCGCCGCGCACGGTATTGAACGTGAACATTCCCAACTTGCCGCTGGAGCACATCCGCGGTATTCAGCTGACCCGCCTCGGCCATCGCGCCCGCGCCGCGGCGCCGATGAAAGTGGTCGACCCGCGCGGTAAATCCGGTTACTGGATCGCCGCGGCGGGGGACGCTGAAGATGGCGGCCCGGGTACCGATTTCCATGCGGTGATGCAAGGCTATGTTTCAATCACGCCACTGCAACTGGATCGCACCTTTAATGATGCCTTCAGAAGTCTCGATGGCTGGCTGGAGGGTCTGCGTTAATGGCTCGTGAACAAGACCATATTCTGCATCGCGGTATCGGGATGACCTCTCAACGGACCCGTGAGCGTCTGATTCAGCGGCTCTATGAAGAGGGAATATCCAACGCCAAGGTGCTGGAAGTCATCCGCCGCACCCCGCGTCATCTGTTCGTCGATGAGGCGCTGTCTCATCGCGCCTATGAAGATACGGCGCTGCCGATCGGGCATAACCAGACCATTTCCCAGCCTTATATGGTGGCTCGCATGAGCGAGCTGCTGCTGGAAGCCGGTCCGTTGGACAAGGTGATGGAAATCGGCACCGGTTCGGGTTACCAGACGGCGGTGCTGTCGCAACTGGTCGAGCGGGTTTTTTCCGTGGAGCGCATCAAGGTGCTGCAAGACCGGGCCAAGGAGCGCCTGGTGGAGCTGAACCTGCGCAATGTGGTATTTCGCTGGGGCGATGGCTGGGAAGGCTGGCCGGCGCTGGCGCCTTACAACGGCATCATCGTCACCGCCGTGGCCACCGACGTGCCTCAGGCACTGCTCGATCAGTTGGCACCGGGCGGGCGACTGGTGATTCCGGTCGGCTCTGGTGAAGTTCAACAATTGATGTTGATCATCCGTGAAGAACAGGGCTTTTCCAGGCGTGTTCTGGGGGCTGTGCGCTTTGTGCCATTGCTCAACGGGCCGTTGGCCTGAGCATTTGTTTAAGCACGCTGAATTCTCTTCGATTGCCCGGGTCTTACAGCGGCATCGATTGGTTAAACGGAATTCATCGTCAGACAGCAAACGTGTGCGCGAAGCGAATCCGCTTCATTAAAGTTAAAGCTTGTTCGGCCCGTTATACTTGCGACATTTTGTGCCGGAGCACGGCAATCCATATTTTCAGCCACCACAAAGGGAGCGGCGGGTGAGTCTCACAGTCATTGCGCAGCGAATGGGTATAACGAGCTTTCAGCGTCTGGTGACTGGCCTTGTCTTGAGTACCTTGCTGGTCGGATGTTCCAGCACCAAATCAGGTAGTGCGAGCGTCGTCGATCGCAACAACGCGGCCGCTCAGCGTCCGGCCGTGACCACCGGGCAGTACGTTGTCCGCCCCAAGGACACTTTGTTCTCCATCGCTTTTCGCTACGGTTGGGACTACAAAGCCCTCGCGGCACGGAACAACATTCCTACGCCTTACACGATCCATCCGGGTCAGACGATTCGCTTCGATGGTCGCAACGGTTCAACACCGACGGCGGTAGTGAGTTCGTCCAGTTCCTCGCCTTCGTCGTCGAGTAAAACCACAGTCATTCGGCGCCAGGCAAATGGCGCGACAACCAGTACAACAGTGCCTGTACCGTCCGTCGCCAATAAGCCGACACCCGCTCCATTGCCTCCTGCCGGTCCGGCCCCGGCAGGCTGGGGGTGGCCTTCTAATGGCATTCTGATTGGTAAATTCTCTTCAAACGGTAGTTTGAATAAAGGAATTGATATCGCCGGAGATTTGGGACAGCCTGTTTTAGCTGCGTCTGATGGGACGGTGGTATACGCCGGGAGTGGCTTAAGGGGCTACGGCGAATTAGTCATCATCAAACACAGCGATACCTACGTCAGTGCCTACGGACATAACCGCAGGCTGTTGGTTCGGGAGGGGCAGCAGGTCAAAGTCGGACAGACAATTGCCGAAATGGGGTCAACGGGTACAGACCGGGTGAAACTGCATTTTGAGATTCGCCGACAAGGTAAACCTGTAGATCCGCTGCAATTCCTGCCACGTCGTTGATTTGTTAGCCAGCCTGTTCCGTCACGTAGAGGGAACAGGCTCCAGCGTTGCCAAGGATAAAGGCGCCGCTTGAGCTTGAGGTCGAACTCACCAAAGGACTATAACAATGGCTCTCAGTAAAGAAGTGCCGGAGTTTGACATCGACGATGAGGTTCTCCTGATGGAGACCGGCATCGCCACGGATTCGATGTCGAATGATGAAGGGGATACACCACCTTCCGTTCGTGCCAAATCCAAACACTCCGCTTCGCTTAAGCAACACAAGTACATCGACTACACACGGGCACTCGATGCCACGCAGCTGTACCTCAACGAAATCGGCTTTTCCCCATTGCTCTCCCCGGAAGAAGAAGTTCATTTTGCGCGCTTGTCGCAAAGTGGCGATCCGGCCGGGCGCAAGCGCATGATTGAAAGCAACCTGCGGCTGGTGGTGAAAATCGCCCGACGTTACGTCAATCGTGGGCTGTCGCTGCTGGACCTGATCGAAGAGGGCAACCTCGGCCTGATCCGGGCAGTAGAAAAGTTCGATCCCGAACGTGGATTCCGCTTTTCGACCTACGCCACCTGGTGGATTCGTCAGACCATCGAGCGTGCGATCATGAATCAGACCCGGACCATCCGGTTGCCGATCCATGTGGTCAAAGAGCTCAACGTGTACTTGCGAGCCGCACGGGAGCTGACTCAAAAACTCGATCACGAACCCTCACCCGAAGAAATCGCCAACCTGCTGGAGAAACCGGTAGGCGAGGTCAAGCGCATGCTCGGCCTGAACGAGCGGGTTTCTTCGGTCGACGTCTCGCTGGGTCCGGATTCGGATAAAACCCTGCTGGACACCCTTACCGACGACCGCCCGACCGATCCATGCGAACTGTTGCAGGACGACGACCTGTCACAGAGCATCGATCAGTGGCTCTCGGAACTGACCGACAAGCAACGCGAGGTGGTCATTCGCCGCTTCGGCTTGCGAGGTCACGAGAGCAGCACGCTTGAAGATGTAGGTCTGGAAATCGGCCTGACCCGGGAGCGGGTCAGGCAAATCCAGGTTGAAGGTCTCAAGCGTCTTCGGGAGATTCTCGAGAAAAACGGCCTGTCGAGTGAGTCGCTGTTCCAATAAGCAATTCGCTCAACCGGTAACAAATAGCCCCAACTGGTATGGGGCTTTTTGTTGCCTGGAATATGGGAAGTGAGTTGTCGCCGACATCACCTCAAATTTGTAGTCTCGTGTTGTAAGTCTTTGCTTACTCTTTCGTAAGTGTTCGTTATTTTTACACCCTGGCAGTTGTCTATCTAACTTGCAGTGCTCGTTTATCTTATTGATATATATGGTTATTTTTTTTAGATTAACAACGTGTGACAGGCGATTTTAGCGACTGAGGCCGATTGCTCTTAGTGGGGAATTCTCTAGTATCTGAACTGTGTCGACGGATAGACACGCCCTTCAAGGAAGAGGGGAACGGACATCGCAGGAAGCGGTTCATCAGGACGATGAAAAGGAACACAAGGAATAGGGAAAAAATGTGGGCGGGTCATACCGCCCCTTTTTTTTGCCTGCAGAAAAGCAAAAAGGCCCACAAGGGGCCTTTTCGAGAACACGGGGTAATCAGCGTTCGAGGTCTTTGATCTTGCCTTTGACGCCATCCCACTCTTCGGCATCGGGCAACGATTCTTTCTTCTCGGTAATGTTGGGCCAGATTTCCGCCAGCTCAACGTTCAGCTGAATGAACTCCTGCATATCTTCCGGAACTTCATCTTCGGAGAAGATGGCCACGGCAGGGCATTCTGGTTCGCACAGTGCGCAGTCGATGCACTCATCCGGGTGAATCACCAGGAAGTTCGGGCCTTCGTAAAAGCAGTCCACCGGACAGACTTCTACGCAGTCGGTGTACTTGCACTTGATGCAGTTGTCGGTGACGACGAAGGTCATTTCTAATTCTCTCCTCAGGCGGCGGCAGCGGAGCCCCTTCAGGACGGGGTCGCCAGGTTCGGGAGCGATAGTCTGCAGGCCAGGCTATTAGCCTGCAGCATCCCAAACCGCGCGAGATTCTAACAGCTTGCAGGCAAGTGCGTTAGATCCGTGTCTTTAATGTATAGAGCATTTCGAGCGCACGACGCGGTGTCATGTCGTCCAGATCAAGTTTGGCCAGCTCATCCAGTACCGGATGCGGCAGGCTGGCGAACATGTCGCTCTGCTGCGGCGTAGCCGGTTTGCCTTTCGCCGGCTTCGGAACTTCATGAGGCAGCGCTGTGGATTCCAGTCGGCTCAGATGTTCGCGAGCACGCACGATCACTTCGCTCGGCACACCGGCCAACTGCGCAACCGCCAAGCCATAGCTCTGGCTTGCAGGCCCAGGCAACACGTGGTGCAGGAACACGATGCGTTCGTTGTGCTCAGTGGCGTTGAGGTGCACGTTGGCCACCAGTGGCTGGGCTTCCGGCAGCACTGTCAGCTCGAAATAGTGGGTAGCGAACAGGGTGTAGGCCCGCAGGTGCGCCAAACGCTCAGCCGCGGCCCAGGCCAGGGACAGGCCGTCGAATGTGCTGGTGCCGCGACCGACTTCGTCCATCAGCACCAGGCTGCGTTCGGTGGCGTTGTGCAGGATGTTCGCGGTTTCGCTCATTTCAACCATGAAGGTCGAACGACCGCCCGCCAAGTCATCGCTGGAACCGATCCGGGTGAAGATCCGGTCTACCAAGGACAATTCACAACTGGCCGCCGGCACGAAACTGCCGATATGCGCCAGCAATACGATCAATGCGGTCTGACGCATGTAGGTGGATTTACCGCCCATGTTCGGACCGGTGATCACCAGCATGCGGGTGTTGTCGTCAAGGCTCAGGTCGTTGGCCACAAACGGCGTGGTGAGTACTTGCTCGACCACCGGGTGACGACCCTGGGTGATGCGCATGCACGGCTCGCTGACGAAGCGCGGGCAGTTCAGGTCCAGATTCAGTGCGCGCTCGGCGAGGTTGCTCAGCACGTCCAGCTCGGCCAGTGCCGCGGCGGTGTCTTGCAAGGGCGGCAACTGCGCGATCAGGTCTTCGAGCAGCGCTTCGTAGAGCATCTTCTCGCGAGCCAGGGCGCGGCTTTTGGCTGACAGCGCTTTGTCTTCGAACGCCTTCAGTTCCGGCGTGATGAAGCGCTCGGCACCTTTGAGGGTCTGACGGCGAATATAGTCCGCAGGCGCCGATTCGGCCTGCTTGCTCGGCAACTCGATGAAGTAACCGTGAATCCGGTTGTAGCCGACCTTCAAGTGCGACAGGCCGGTGCGGGCCTTCTCACGCGCTTCGAGATCGATCAGGAACTGTCCGGCGTTTTCGCTGAGCGATTGCAGTTCGTCGAGTTCGCTGTCGTAACCGGTTTTCAACACTCCGCCGTCACGGATGACGGCGGGCGGGTTGTCGATAATGGCTTTTTCCAGCAGCGCCGCCAGTTCCGGATAGGTGCTGGTAGTCGTCGCCAATTGAATGATGTGCGGGGCTTCAAGCTCGGCCATCGCTATCTGCAATTCCGGCAGGGCACCGAGGGCATCGCGCAGACGCGCCAAGTCACGAGGACGGGCATTGCGCAGGCCGATGCGCGCCAGAATCCGTTCGATGTCACCGATTTCCTTGAGCTGCGGTTGCAGTTTTTCGAAGCGGTAACCGTCGAGCAGGCAAGTGATCGAGCTCTGACGCGCGAGCAATACGGTCAAATCCCGCAGCGGACGGTTCAGCCAGCGGGTCAGCAGTCGGCTGCCCATGGCGGTCTGGCAGCGATCGACCACCGATTGCAAGGTGTTGTCGCGACCGCCGGCCAGGTTGGTGTCCAGTTCCAGGTTGCGACGGCTCGCGCCGTCCAGCACCACGGTGTCGTCCAGGCGTTCATGACGCAGGCTGCGCAAGTGGGGCAGGGCGGTGCGCTGGGTTTCTTTGGCGTAGCTGAGCAGGCAGCCAGCAGCGCCGATCGCGAGGGTCAAGTTCTCGCAGCCGAAACCTTTCAGGTCCTGGGTGGAAAACTGCTGGCAAAGACTTTTCAGCGCCGAGTCGCGCTCGAAATCCCACGGCGCACGGCGACGAACCCCACGACGTTTCTCCGCCGGCAGGTCTTTCGGCCAGTCGTCCGGGATCATCAGTTCTACCGGATTGACCCGCTCCAGTTCCGCCAGCAGGTTTTCCCAGCCTTTGATCTCCAGCACAGTGAAGTTGCCGCTGGTGATGTCCAGCACCGCCAGACCGAACAGACGTTCGTCACCCAGCACCGCCGCAATCAGGTTGTCCCGACGCTCATCCAGCAGCGCTTCATCGCTGACTGTGCCGGGGGTGATGATCCGCACCACCTGACGATCCACCGGCCCTTTGCTGGTGGCCGGGTCGCCGACCTGCTCACAAATCACCACAGATTCGCCGAGCTTAACCAGTTTCGCCAGGTAACCTTCCGCGGCGTGGTAAGGAATCCCACACATCGGAATCGCCTGACCCGCCGATTGCCCACGAGCCGTCAGGGTGATGTCCAGCAACTTGGCGGCCTTCTTCGCGTCTTCATAGAAGATCTCGTAGAAGTCGCCCATGCGGTAGAACATCAGCTGATCAGGGTGCTGGTTCTTCAGGCGCCAGTACTGCTGCATCATTGGCGTGTGGGAGGACAGATCGGAGAGGGCTTTATTCATCGGAAATTCAGGAAAACTCGTTGAAAGGTGTAGGGCAAAGGAGGGGCATCGGCCCGGCTTTTCCGCGATGGGCGCAAGGTTAACATGGGCGGTCCGACCTACGCAGGCATGAAAGCTCCAAGGCACATTTCTGCTGGCTATGCACGATCTATGCAAATCAGCATTTGTCTTCCGAAAAAAGATCAAGCACTATGCACGTTATGCAAAAACGCAATGTTTCTACCGTCTTAAGAGCGCTGCTCGATCAGAACGGGATCTCCCCCACGGAGCTTCACCGTCGCACCGGCGTGCCTCAATCCACTCTCTCGCGGATCCTCAGCGGGAAGATCGTCGATCCTTCGGATAAACATATTTCGAAGATTGCCGAATACTTCGCCGTGAGCACCGATCAGTTGCGTGGCCGCGCAGATGTCGCGCACGCCGCCAGCGCTGGGCGCGATGAGTCGCATTCGGAACTCAAGGACATAAGCCTGTGGGACGACGATACGCCAGTCGATGATGACGAGGTGTCGGTTCCCTTTCTTCGCGAGGTTGAATTGGCTGCTGGATCAGGAAGATTCGTCATCGAAGAAAGCGAGCGCTCTAGCCTGCGCTTCGGCAAGCGCAGTCTGCGCCACAACGGCGTGCAGTTCGACCAGGCCAAATGCGTGACTGTGCGCGGCAATAGCATGTTGCCGGTGCTGCGCGATGGCGCCACCGTTGGCGTGAATGCTGGCAAATGCGGGATTGGCGACATCGTCGATGGCGACCTTTACGCCATCAACCACAACGGCCAGTTACGGGTGAAACAGCTTTATCGCCTGCCAACAGGGATTCGCCTGCGCAGCTTCAATCGCGATGAGCATCCTGACGAGGACTACACCTTCCAGGAAATCCAGGAAGAGCAAATTGTCATCCTCGGTCACGTCTTCTGGTGGGGCATGTACGCCCGTTAACCTCACCGCTGTCAGATAAAACCCGCTGCCCGGCGGGTTTTTTTTCGCCTGCCAAAAACCGCCAACGCCTTTGTCTGCGGGGCTCTCATGCATCAGCGCATTTGCAATGCATAAATAAATGCATTTATGCATTGACTGTATATGCATCCATGCATATTCTTTGTCTCAAGCCACTCAACAAAGCGGCTCGAAACGAAGCTCTTTAGTTCCACCACAAAGGCAGCGATGAACCGGCCTCAACGGTTCAGAGGGTTGGCAACTGACCCGGGTGTGCAGCGTAAAGCACCAGAAGCAGTTATCCGACGGGTAGGGACCGCGGTCGGAAAAACAATTTGAATGGACTCGTACCGCGCCAGTAGCGCCGAAAAGTCAGCAGGACCGCATTACTGAAAAGCCCGGCCAATGCCGGGCTTTTTGGAATGCCTACCTCAAGAGACATCGTTTGAACTCAACACACATCACTCATCAATCACCCCCAGGAGGCGTGACATGACAAACGAGCAACAAGCGTTGCTGGACATGCCGATCTGGCTGGTCATCGTTCTCGCCCTGGTGGGCGGGGTGTCTGGCGAAATGTGGCGCGCCGACAAGGAGGGCGCTCGTGGCTGGTCGCTGCTGCGGCGTCTGGCGCTGCGGTCCGGGGCCTGCATGATCTGCGGGGTCTCGGCAATCATGCTGCTGTACGCCGCCGGCGTGTCGATCTGGGCCGCAGGTGCGTTTGGCTGCCTGACGGCGATGGCCGGTGCGGACGTGGCCATCGGGCTTTATGAACGCTGGGCGGCCAAGCGGATTGGCGTTTGCGAAGTGCCGCCGCGTGATTCGCCTCAGGATCATTGAGACCCCAACCTGAAGGAGCGTCATCCACAGTGCATAGCGCACTGACCCGCAAGGACGCGGGTTTCCCACGGCCAGTACCGTTCACTCAAACCCGCCGCGGCGGGTTTTTTTATTGCCCGGTTAAGAACTATGAAGATCACAACCCTGATCACACAGCTGCGTGATCAATGCCCAACCTTGGCCAATCGAGTGGCCGCCGGCATCGACCTCGCCACGCTGCAAGCCAACACCCCGCTGCAGACCCCCTGCGCCTATGTGGTGCCAATCGCCGATCTGGCAAGCAAGAGCCTCGCGCAAAACCTGATGCTGCAACCGATCCGCGACCGCTTCGAAGTGACGCTGGTACTCGACACCACGGACGCTACAAAAGCGCTGGATCTGTTGCATGACCTACGCGCCGAACTCTGGCGCGCACTGGTGGGTTTCAAGCCCGGCAGCGACTACGACGCCATCGAGTACGACGGCGGCGAACTGGTTTCCATCAACAGCAGCCGAGTGCTGTATCGCCTGCGCTTTTTTGCCGAATTCCAGCTCGGCCGCAATCTGCCGGGTCAGCCGGCGGAGAGCTGGCACGAGCGTGAACTGGACGGCTTGTCGTCCTTTACCGGGGTCACCGTGCGGGTCGATGCGATCGATCCGGCGGACCCCAATCTGAAACGCCCAGGCCCCGACGGGCGCCTGGAACTGACTTTCTCTGGAGACGTAACCCCATGAGCAAACGCATCACCGTGCTGCCGGCCCCGGGCCGTGTCGTGCCGGACCCGGAAGCGGGCGATCTGTTGCCCCTCGAGGGCCGTGAAGTGCCGGACAACGCCTGGTGGCGTCGACGTCTGGCCGATGGCGATATCACTACCAAAGCCGTGAAAGCGGCGAAACCACAGGGAGCCAAATAATGGCGATCGGATTCAGCAACATCCCCGCGGACATTCGTGTTCCGCTGTTCTATGCCGAAATGGACAACTCGGCCGCCAATAGCGCGTCGTCGGCCATGCGCCGCCTGATCGTTGCTCAGGTCAACGACAACATCGCGCCGGCCGACGTCGGCAAACTGGTGCTGGTGTCCAGCGTGGCGCTGGCCAAAAGCATTGGCGGCCAAGGCTCGATGCTCGCCTCGATGTACGAAACCTGGCGCAAGACCGACCCGATCGGCGAGATCTGGTGCCTGCCGCTGCACAACACTGAAGGCAGCATTGCCAAAGGTGTGCTGACCCTGACCGGTGCGGCGACTCAGAGCGGTGTGCTCAACCTGTACGTCGGCGGCGTTCGTGTTCAGGCGGCCATCGTCAACGGTGCCACTGCGGCGCAAGCGGCCACGGCCCTGGCGCTGAAAATCAATGCCTCCGCCGATCTGCCGGTCAGCGCTGCAGCGGTCGAAGGAGTGGTCACCCTGAGCGCCAAATGGACTGGCGACAGCGGCAACGACATCAGCCTGCAATTCAATCGCCTGGGCAAGAGCAACGGCGAAGAAACGCCGGCAGGCCTGACCTTGGCAATCACTGCCATGACCGGCGGCGCCGGTGTGCCGGATCAAGTGGCCGCCGTGGCGGCGCTGGGCGATGAACCGTTCGAGTTCATCTGCATGCCGTGGTCGGATCTGTCGACCCTCAACACCTGGCAAGCCGTCATGGATGACAGCACCGGTCGTTGGTCCTGGGCCAAGCAATTGTTCGGTCACGTCTACAGCGCCAAGCGCGGCACCATCGGTACTCTGGTGGCGGCCGGTCAGGCGCGTAACGACCAGCATATGACTATCCAGGCGCTGGAACCGGGCGTACCGCAACCGTTCTGGGTACAGGCCGCTGCACTGGCTGCACGCACCTCGGTGTTCATCTCTGCCGATGCCAGTCGTCCGACCCAAAGCGGCAGCCTGCCAGGTCTCGACCCGGCACCGGCAAGCGAGCGTTTCACTCTGACCGAGCGTCAGTCGTTGCTCAACTACGGCATCGCTACCGCGTACTACGAAGGCGGCTACGTGCGCATTCAGCGTTCGATCACCACCTATCAGAAGAACGCCTACGGCCAGGCAGATAACTCCTACCTGGACAGCGAAACCATGCACCAGTCGGCGTTCATCGTGCGTCGTCTGCAAAATGTGATTACCAGCAAATACGGTCGCCACAAACTGGCCTCCGATGGCACCCGTTTCGGCGCCGGCCAGCCCATCGTCACCCCAAGCACCATTCGCGGTGAGCTGATCGCCCAGTACGCCAAGCTCGAACTGGAAGGCCACGTGGAAAACGCCGAGCTGTTCGCCGAGCACCTGATTGTCGAGCGCGATGTTCAGGACCCGAGCCGGGTCAACGTGCTGTTCCCGCCGGATTACATCAACGGTCTGCGTGTGTTCGCGCTGCTCAACCAATTCCGTCTGCAGTACGACGACGCAGCCTGATCGCTGCCTTTGACTGTGTGATTTCAGCCCACCTCGCGTGGGCTTTTTATTTGAAGGGAGAAACACCATGGGTCAACTGATTGCGGGCACCTGCTACGTCAAAGTGGACGGCGCTCAATTGACCATCAACGGCGGCTGCGAAGCGCCATTGATGGCCGTTAAACGGGAAACCGTCGTACCGGGCTTCTACAAGGAAACCGACATTGCGCCGTCGTTCAAAGTGACGGCGCTGCACACTGCGGACTTCCCGCTCAAGCAACTGATCGCAGGCACTGACATGACCGTCACCTGCGAATTCAGCAACGGCAAAGTCTACGTCCTGGCCGGCGCCTACCTGGTGGAAGAACCGGTGTCCAAAGGCGATGACGCCACCATCGAACTGAAATTCGAAGGCATCAAGGGGACCTGGCAATGAGCAACGCCGTGAAGCTTCAAGTTGCGATCGAAGCCCACGGCGAGCCCTTGACCGAACTCAACCTGCGCCGTCCGACGGTACAGGAAGTGCGGGCGATCAAGGCGCTGCCGTACAAGATCGACAAGAGCGAAGAGGTCAGCCTCGACATGGACGTCGCGGCCAAATACATCGCCGTGTGCGCCGGCATTCCGCCGTCGTCGGTCAACCAGCTGGATCTGGCTGACCTCAACGCGCTGAGTTGGGCCGTCGCGAGTTTTTTCATGAGTGCGGCGTCGGAGCCATCACCGACCTGATCGCAGTCGCCTATGACCTGGCCTGGTTCTGGAAGGTTGACCCCGAACAGATGATGGCCAGGCCACTGGATGTGCTCCGCGAATCGCTGGAGCACGCGCAACGGATCAATGCGATGCAGCAGGTGCAGTGATGGCAGACACAGAAACGAAAGAGAAGACGTCGGTGCTGCTCACGGGCATTGACGAACTGTCACCCAAACTCGGCGCCCTGCGGGCAAAAGTCGAGAGCTTCAAGAAAAACCTGGAGCAGGCCGGCCTCGGCAAACTGGATATCAGCGGTTTGTTCAAGGGCGGTAGCGTGATCACGCCGTTCATGGATGCGATCAAGGCGTCCGACGCGTTCAAAGGCAAATTGACTGAGGTCAGCGAATCGGCCGAAGGCGTTGATTTGCCGAAGGCGCCGGCAAGCGCTACACAAAACATGAATGTGTTCAGTCGATCGATGGAGCAGGTGTCGGTCGCGGCCAACACGGCCTTGCAGCCTGCCGTCGCTACGGTAACGGCAGGTCTTCAACCTTTGCTGGTTGGTTTTGGCAGTCTGCTCGATGACAACCCGAAGCTGGTCGAAGGGCTGGCGGCAGGTGCCATCGCGTTCTCGGCGATGCAAACCGCCGTGACCGGCGCGACTCAAGTGTTCGAGCTGATGAGCATGGTGCTCAAGACCAATCCGATCATGCTGATTGCCATGGGTATCGCCCTGGCGGCCGGTTTGATCATTGCCAACTGGGAGCCGATTTCGACGTTTTTCGCCGGTCTTTGGCAAAAGATTGTCAGTTACTGGGCGCCGATCAGCGGAGTTTTCTCGGATATTTTTGATCGAGTGAAAGCAGTCGTGAGCGCAGGATTCGATTTCCTCAAGGCGTGGTTTGCCTGGACGCCCTACGGAATGATCCTGAACAACTGGGGGGCCGTTGTCGGTTTGTTTTCGGCCATCTGGAATCTGCTCATGGCACTGACCGTGCCGGTGACGGAGAAACTGCGCAGCATGTTCGACTGGGTTCCACTGGACGCCATTACCGCGGCTTGGGATCAGGTGCCTGCCATATTCTCGGGCTACTGGGAGTCAATCAAGCTTGGGGCGCAGGCGTTCTTTTCCTACCTCAGCGACCTGTTCACTTGGTCGCCCTTGGACGCACTGAGCGAAACATGGGCATCTGTGGTTCAGTTTTTCAGTGAAAAAGCGGAAAAGCTCCGGGCCATTCTGGCGCCGATCCAGGAGATGCTGGGCGGTAGCGTTGGTGGCTTTATCGCCAAAATTACTGGCAAGGTCGAAGGCTTCACCGAGGTGCAAAAGAAAACCAATGCCGAAGGCAAGGGTGAATTTGCGCCAGCAGCGGCGTTCTTTGGTGATGCTTCCGAGCCAGCCTCGAGCGCGCTGACGGCTCCCGGCAGTTTGCCGATCAAGTCGCCGATGCAGCCCGGTTCTCTGACACAAAACTCCAGCACCTTGATCCAGCAAACCGCCGCCAATAACCGCACGCAACTCGAAGGCGGCCTGACCGTGCGCTTCGAAAACGCGCCGGCCGGGCTGCGCACCGATCAACCGCAAACCAATCAACCGGGGCTGTCGCTCAATTCGCGCATCGGCTATCGCTCGCTGTCTCTGGGAGGTTCCAATGAACTGGCGTGACCGTTTGTTGCCGGCATCCTTTCGCGGTGTCGGTTTCTGGGTCGATCAGGCGAAAACCCCGGTCGGCCATAAGGGCCAGTTGCACGAGTATCCACAACGCGACCAGCCGTTTTTCGAGGGCCTTGGCCAGCAGGCGAAGATCCATGATCTGACGGCATTCATTGTCGGCGCCGATTGCCTGGAGCAGCGCGACAAATTGCTCAAGGCGTTGGAGCAGGGCAGTGGTGAACTGGTCCACCCGTGGTTGGGGCGGATGCAAGTCAAGGTCGGTGAATGCGACATGACCCAGACCCGCCAGGACGGCGGGTTGGTGACCTTTGCCCTGAAGTTCTACCCCGATCAGCCGCTGCAATTTCCGACGGCCACGGTCAGCACGCAAAAGCTGCTGCTGTCATCGGCGGACACGCTACTGGGCTCGGCGGTGGCGCGTTTCGAACAGGCCATGACCCTGATCAAGGCGGCGCGGATCGGCATCGCCAATCTGCGCAACAGCCTGACCGGGGTCTATGAAGTGATCCAGGAACAGCTCAAACCGTTGATCGAGGAGTACCGGCAGATCAGCGAGCTGGTCAAAGCGGTCAAGGAGTTGCCCAAGGAAGTGGCGGCGGAATTCAAGGGATTGCTTGGCGATATCAAATCGCTCAAGGACTTCGCGAAGGAGGGCTATCGTGGCGTGATTGCCAACGTTTCCCAGCAGATCGAAGCCATCCGCAAAGCCGACGCACCGAAGCTCACCACCGGCAAGGACACCACGGCGGCGGCGCAAGCCATGGCCGATCTGGTGCAGGACACGCTGCTGGTGAAGGTGGCGCAATGGGTCGCCTCAATGCCAGTGGCGTCGACGCCGGTGAAACTGACCTCGCAGCCGTCGCTGGATCATCAGACCCTGCAGCCGGTCACCCGTCAGGAAGTGCCGGTCACTGACGATTTGCAGTTGTTGCAAAAGGAGTTGAACGAAGCGATCCAACTGGCACTGAACAAGGCCAGCCCCGCGCACTATCAAGCCATCAACGATCTGAAGCAGAACTTGAATGCGCACCTCAAAGCGGTGGCGTCGTCCGGCGTGCGGCTGGTCAGTAAATCCTTTCAGGAGAGCCTGCCTGCCGTCGTCGTGGCCTATCGGCAATTTGCCGATGCCACGCGGGTCACGGAAGTGACTCAGCGCAACGGTGTTGCCCATCCGGGGTTCCTGCCGCCGAACGATGTAAAAGTCTCCGGGGAGTGAACCATGAACGACATGGATAACCGGGTCACCCTGACGGTCGGCGGCCTGGAATACGGTGGCTGGAAAAGCGTGGAAATCACTGCGGATCTGGAGCGCCAGTTCCGCACCTTTAAACTCAACATCACCTGGCAATGGCCGGGGCAGACCGTGGACAAACGGATCCAGCCCGGTGACGCCTGTGAAGTGCGCATCGGCCAGGATCTGGTGCTGACCGGGTATGTATTCAAGGCCCCGATCAGTTATGACGGGCGGCAGATCAGCCTGAACATCGAAGGCAGTTCCTGCACCCAGGATCTGGTGGATTGCGCCGCGACCAACCGCCCGAACCAATGGCATGAGCAATCGCTGTTGAGCATCGTCGAAGCGCTGGCGATCACCTACAAAGTCTTTGTGGTCAGCGAGATTCCCGAGACCGCCCGGCTCAGCAGTCACACCATCGTGCCGGGGGAAACGGTGTTTCAATCCATCGACCGCTTGCTGACCTTGTTCCGGGTGTTTTCTACCGATGATGCCCAGGGTCGGCTGGTGTTGGCCCGGCCCGGAAGTGGTGGTCGGGCCAGCGATGCGCTGGAGTTGGGCAAGAACATTCTGTCGGCCAACGCGCCAATGGATTACAGCCAGGTGTTCTCCGAATACCGGGTAATCGGTCAGCACAAGGGCACGGACAAGAAGAGCGGGGCAGCGGTCAGCGAGGTTGAATCGGTGTCCGCCGACCTGAGCTACAAACGTCGACGGGTCACGGTGATCAACGAAGGCATGCAGATCAATCCCGATCTCGCCTTGCAACGGGCCAACTGGGAAAGCGCCACCCGCGTGGGCAAGGCCAAAGCCACCACCTATCAGGTGCAGGGCTGGCGACAATCCAACGGCGATCTGTGGCGTCATAACACGCTGGTGCGGGTCAAGGATCCGGTGCTGGGGTTTGATGACGACATGCTGATCTCGAAGGTGACCTACTCGCTGTCGGCGCAAGGTTCGGTCACCACCCTGCAAGTTGCACCGCCGCATACCTTTGACGCCAATCCCGAGCCCCCGAAGAAAACCTGAGCTCGACACTTACCCTAAATGGCATCTGGAATGCCAATGCTGTGAACAACGCCGAACCCTGTGGGAGCGGGCTTGCCCGCGAAAGCGGTGTTCGCTGCAACGCTCCTTTGCCTGACATACCGCCATCGCGGGCAAGCCCGCTCCCACAGGTTTGTCTGTGTTTCGCCGACTCTTGAGAACAACCCATGAGCCTACTGACACGCCTCCTGGCGCGCGGCACTGTCGTGCTCGCCAACTCGGCCACCAAGCTTCAATCGCTGCAAATGCGCCTCACCGCTGGCGAAGTGAACGACGACATGGAGCACTTCGAACCCTACGGTTTCACCAGCAATCCGCTGGCCGGCGCCGAAGGTATCGCCACCTTTCTGGGCGGTGATCGCTCCCACGCCATCGTGCTGGTGGTCGCCGACCGTCGCTATCGCCTCCAGTCCCTGGCCGCTGGCGAAGTGGCGATCTACACCGACGAAGGCGACAAAATTCACTTCAAGCGCGGGCGGATCATCGACATCGAAACCGCCACCCTGAACATCCGCGCCAGCAGCGCCGTGAACATCGACACACCGACCCTGACCCAGACCGGCAAGATCGTCTCCCAAGGCGATCAGATTGCCGGCGGCATCAGCCAGATCAAACACGTGCATGTCGGCGTTCAAGCAGGCAATGGCCAGACCGGCGTACCGGCAGGAGGGCAATGATGTTGATCAGCCAAAACCTGCATGCCGCACTGACCCGCTCAGTGCTGATCAGCCTGTTCACCTGGCGCCGCGCCGCCGATGACGATGCCCTCGATGACGAAGAACGTTTCGGCTGGTGGGGCGACACCTTTCCTACGGTGGCCGACGACCGCATCGGTTCGCGACTGTGGCTGCTGCGTCGGGTCAAGTTGACCCGACAAACCCAGATGGACGCCGAATTCTATGCCCGCGAAGCCCTGCAATGGCTGATCGACGACGGCCATTGCAGCGCCATCGACATCATCAGCGAACGCCTCGACGCCCAGCGCCTGAACCTGCGCACGGTCCTGACCCTGGCCGATGGCGAGCGCCTGGACATCAACCCTGATAACAGTTGGCAGGTGATCTATGCCGTTTGAAACCCCTTCGCTGCCGGTGCTGATCAAGCGCACCCAAAGCGACCTGGCCAGCGATTCGCTGCGCCAGTCCGATGCGCAAGTGCTCGCCCGCACCCTCGGTGGCGCCGCCTATGGCTTGTATGGCTACCTGGACTGGATCGCCGAGCAGATCCTCCCGGACAAGGCCGATGAGTCGACCCTGGAACGGATCGCCGCACTGCGTCTGAACCAGCCGCGCAAACCCGCACAGGCGGCCAGCGGCAGCGTCAGCTTTACCGCCAGCGCCGGTGCCGTGCTGGACCTCGACACTTTGCTGCAATCGAGCGACGGTCGCGCCTACAAAGTGACCGCCGCACGCACCACCAGCAATGGCCTCAACACCACCACCATCGCCGCGCTCGAGGCCGGCAGCCTGGGTAATGCCGAGGCCGGTCTGGCGTTGATTCCAGTGCAACCGATTGCGGGTATCGTCGGCAATAGCTTTACCGTGTTGACGCCAGGGCTCAGCGGCGGTGTAGCGCGGGAAAGCCTGGAGTCGCTGCGTGCGCGGGTGATCCGCTCCTACCGCATCATCCCCCACGGCGGTTCGGCGCAAGACTATGAAACCTGGGCCCTGGAGTGCCCCGGCGTGACCCGCGCCTGGTGTCGTGGCGGTTTGTTGGGGCCGGGAACGGTCAGCCTGTTCATCATGCGTGACGACGACCCGCAACCGGTGCCGAACGACGAACAACTGGCCGAAGTCCAGGCCTACATCGAGCCCCTGCGCCCAGTCACCGCCGAGGTGCATGTGCAGCGGCCGGTTCAGGTGCCGGTGGTCTATCACCTGACGCTGACCCCCGACACCACCGCCATACGCGCCGCCGTTGAAGCGCAGCTGCGAGACCTGCATAACCGTGAAGCCGACCTCGGCCAGAAGTTGTTGATCAGTCACATCCGTGAAGCGATCAGCAGCACCAGCGGCGAAAACGACCATGTACTTACCTCGCCTGTCGCTGATGTCGAAACCGAGCGCAATGAGCTGCTGACCTTCGGAGGTTGCGTATGGGGGGCATAAGAACCGCCGCGCAATACCATGCCCAACTGCGCAGCCTGCTGCCCACCGGCCCGGCCTGGGACCCTGAACGGGTGCCGGAACTCGAAGAAGTCCTCGAAGGCGTCGCCCAGGAACTGGCCCGCCTCGACGCCCGCGCCGCCGACCTGCTCAACGAAATGGACCCTGCCGGCGTCAGTGAACTGGTGCCGGACTGGGAGCGGGTGATGAACCTGCCCGACCCGTGCCTCGGCGCTACGCCACTGTTCGATGACCGCCGCCTCGCGGTACGTCGTCGCTTGCTCGCGGTCGGCAGCCAGGCCGTCGGCTACTACCTCGAAATCGCCAAAAGCCAGGGCTACCCGAACGCCACCATCACCGAACTGGAAGCCCCGCGCATGGGGCGCTCGCGTTTCGGTGCTGCGCACTGGGGCACGTGGGAAGCGCAGTTCATGTGGACGCTCAATACAGGCGGGCGATTATTGCTGGGACGACGTTTTGGCGCCAGTTACTGGGGCGAGCGGTTTGGCGTGAACCCGGGCTCGGCACTGGAATGCCTGATCCACCGCAGCGCACCGGCGCATACCAAGGTGCACATCAATTATGACTAGGGAGTAGAGGGATGGATTATCCGAAAAGTGTGCCCAGCGCCGGGTTGGTGAATGGGAAGTTTGTGGATGAGAACCCGTTGACCGGGACGCCGGGATCGTTGATTCCGGCGGACTGGGGGAATGGGGTGACGCAGGAAATTGTGAACGTCATCAAGGCCGGGGATCTGACCCCGGATGAGACGAAGTACGATCAGTTGCTGCAAGCAATTCAGAGCGTGTCCGCCAAGGGCTGGAATCTGGATTCGGCATTGCCAATCGGCTCGCTGCCGACGGCTACGGTGGCAACGGCGGACGGGCGTTTGTCGGTGACCCCGGCGGCAGTTTCGACCAGCGGCGGCCGGGTGTCGATTCCGGCTGGGGTATTGGTCAGCATTGGCCAGGAAGTCGTCGCGGGGCAGTTGGGCAGGGCGCGGACGTTTACCACCCAAGCGTGGAGCAGTGATTTGTTGTCGACCTCCAGTTACTTTCTGCGGGCGCAGGTGATTGGTGGTGCGCTGACGTTCTACATGCAACGAGGAACAATCTATGACGTCGCGCCCGAAGGTTTGAAGGGCACTGTCAATGGCGGGGCGGGAGGCGGTTTTCAGTCCACGCCGCTGGACATCTGCATTGCCTGGGTGATGACGGCTGCGCCGGGTTCCGTGCCGGTCATCAGGCCGATCTACAACCGTAACCGGTTGGCGTGGACGCAAACCGTCAACGGCAACGGTGTGGTTTACCTGCCTCTGGATCCTCATGCCCGGGCGGCACGTCTGGTGGTGGGGAACCCGACGCCTTCGGCGACTGAGATCTCCGGCGTGTCGTTTGCGCCAACAGGTTGGGTTGGCGGTAACTATTGCTTTCTCTCTCCGGCGCTGACCACAAGCTCCAATCACGATGGTGGTTGGACGAACCCGATGCCGTGCGTGATCTTTACCAATAACTTTGTCAACGACGCCACGGTCACGACTCTGACCGCCAGTTTCGACCATTCGCAATTGCGCTCGTTGTGGCAGTCCTACCAGGCCGAACACATGCTCGGTTCGACCAGCGCCGTCAGCGATGAATTGCTGTTCAGTATGGGGATCAAAAACCACCCCGTGTCTGATTACGCCACTGGAATCGCAGTCAACTTCTCGGCGGCAGTCAATGTCAGTCTTTCTTGGGAGTTGATTCGATGAACGTTATTCAAGAGCTGCATCAGTTCGAGGACGGACTACGTCCCGCACAGCCTTCTGCCGCCCATGATTGGGACAGTGAAAAATGGGTGCTGGACGCCGTGAAAGTCGCCCAGCTGGAACAACAGGAAACCGAACGCCTGTGCGCCAAAGTCGATGCCGCGGCAGACAAAGCACGCACTGCTCTGGCCGGTGATCCACTCAAAGCCATGGAGTACGCCCAGGCCGCCGTCGACGCCCAAGCCTATAAGGACGCGGGCTACCCGAAAAAAGACGTACCGCTGGCCGTCTCCGCATGGGTCGTCAAAGGCCGAACGGCCAAACAAGCGGCCGAACAGATCCTGAACAAAGCCGCGCAGCTGAGCGACAACTTACTGACCCTGCGCACATTGCGCCTCAAGGCCAAAACGCAAATCCGCGTGCACGCCGCCAAGGGCAATATCAATCTGGCCCGTAGCGTCGGCGATGAGGCCTTGATGGCCATTCGAGAACTCGCCAGCGACCTGGCTGACTAGGCGAAAGCCATTCAATTCCCCTGTGCAGGCCCACGTACCCGTGGGCTTTTTTTCTTGAAAAGAACCGTGGGCGCGATTGCACCGCTAACCGCGTAAACACGGACCATTTGTTATTTCAGAGGAACGATAGACGTATGGATTATCCAATAAGCGTCCCCAGCATCGGGCTGGTCAATGGCCGGTTTGTCGATGAAAACCCGGTGGCCGGGACGCCGGGATCGTTGATTCCGGCTGTCTGGGGCAACAGCGTCACCCAGGAAATTTTGAGTGTTATTGCCGGGAGCGGAATGACGCCATCCGAGCTGGATGACAGCCAACTGTTAAAGGCTATCCAGGCAATTATCAGCAAGACCAGTCCAATGCGTTCGATCATCACTCCGATAAGCGCATCGAAAGCGCTGGTTGCCGAGGAGCTGGGCATGGTTCAGATTGATGCCAGTACCGCTGCAGTCACCATCAGCCTGCCGCCAGCAAACGCCGGATTGGGTATTCGTGACGTTATCGTTCGACGTGTGGATAACAGCGGCAATCGTTTGGTTGTTCAATGTTCGGGTGCTGACCTTATCAAGTTCCACACTCATCTGAACGCAAGCGGCTATCCGTTTCTGGTGTTGATGGGGGCGGGCGATTGGTGGCACCTGCGCAGCGATGCAGTGGGTAATTGGTGGCCTATAGGGCGCCTGGACGGCACAACGCTAGGCCGGGCTGTTTTTGAGACCACCTTGACGGTGTTGCCGGGTGGCTATGGTGCGCTCAACGGATCTCTGCTCAATCGGGCCGAATGGCCATGGCTTTGGGATCACGCACAGCAATCAGGCATGTTGCGCACTGAAGCTGATCGCGGTGGAGCGTGGACACCAGGAGACGGTTCAAAGACCTTTCGAACGCCAGAGGCGCGTGGTGAATTCCTTCGTGTACTAGCTGAGGGTGGATTGGTCGATACCGGACGCGCACCGGGGTCGTGGCAAAAAGGCTCGTTAGTGCAGGGGGACAACGGTGTCGCGGACAATATTCTGTTTGCGTCACATATCAATAGTCAAAAGGCTCAACTGGGTCTTGATACGGGGAATTACACCGATTACGCCGGTGCAACCGTCAAATACATCACATC
This sequence comes from Pseudomonas sp. BF-R-26, assembly GCF_019947395.1. Classification (NCBI taxonomy): domain Bacteria; kingdom Pseudomonadati; phylum Pseudomonadota; class Gammaproteobacteria; order Pseudomonadales; family Pseudomonadaceae; genus Pseudomonas; species Pseudomonas sp. BF-R-26. The sequence continues at coordinate 139,221 of NZ_JAGYGK010000012.1, forward strand.
TCCCCCGCCCATTTTGCAAATTTCCGACGGTGACTTGATTAATCACGGCGGTGTCACGCGCCCTCGAAATATTGCCTATCCCGGTCGTATTAAATTTATCTGAGGTGTCCATGTTTAATTACCTGATTGATAGCTCGGGTGTGTTGTCGGGGCCCGTTAAGTTTCAAGTAACGCCGGGGCTTGGCGTTCAAGTGCCCAGTAATGCTGTTGAACTTTCATTCGAATTGCCACCGCCGGAAAATGGTCGTGTATGGGCGGTACTGAACAATGTTCCGCGTGAGGTTGTTGACCGTCGCGGTGTGGTTTACCGAAAGGAAAGTGGTGCGCAACAGGTCTGGAGTGAACTGGGAGAGTTAACGGACACCCTGACCACCGAACCATGGCCCGGAGAGGGCTACGCTTGGATCGATAACACTTGGAAATTTGACGAGGTGGCTCGCCTATCCGCTATCAAGTCCGAAGTCCTGAAAAAACGCGACTCCTTGCTTCGTGACGCCGTACTGCGCATTGCGCCCCTCCAATACGCCGAAGACATCGGCGATGCCAGCCATGAAGAGCAACTGCAATTGCTGGAGTGGAAACTCTACAGCGTGGAGTTGAATCGCATCGAACAACAGGCCGGTTTCCCTAGTGAAATCACCTGGCCTGTTGTGCCTGACTCGGTGGAAAAGGCCTGAGTTCTACACAAGGAAAAGTACAATGGACTATCCAAAAAGTGTACCCAGCACCGGATTGGTTGATGGGAAGTTTGTTGATGAAGACCCTGTAATGGGTACGCCTGGATCTTTGATTCCGGCAAGTTGGGGTAATGGAATTACCCAAGAATTATTAAGTGTTATCCAGGCCGCTGGGATAACCCCTGCGGAAGGGCTCCATAACCAGCTTCTCGCAGCATTGCGGGGCAGTGGTCTGTTTGTCACAGCCCCACAATTCGACAATGACAATAGCGTCGCAACGACTGCATTTGTAAACCGTAGCGGTCTGCAGTTCTCTGGCTTCGCATCCTATGCCGACAGTGCGGTACTGACAGTGTCCAACATTGGCGGTGTCAGCAGTTTCTCCAGCAATACACCGATTACCGCGACACTGCCTGCCACCGCTGGTATTGCCCATGCGTCCACAATGAACATCGTCAATGCCGGGGCAGGTGCCCTGACGGTCTCGGCAGCGCCGGGCCCGGACACCGTCAAAGCTTCAAACGGTGTGGTCGGTTCCATTGTTCTCGGGGTGGGGGAAACCGCTGAGTTTCTCAAACTGGAGAATCAATGGCGGTTGGTGGGCGGCACCGTCAGTTTGAAATATGCCTCGTTGTTCTCCGGCATGAACGGCAACCCCGGTTACCAGAAGTACTCCAGCGGCAATATTGATCAATGGGGTTACGGTACGACGGATGCTAACGGAGAGGTTTTTGTCACCTTTCCGATTTCGTTTCCAACCGCCTTTGTTTCTGTCGTTGCCACTCATGTTGGCGGTGACGGGGCGATGGTCATCATGCTGGCCGGTACTGCCACGAAACAGAGTTGCCGATTGAAGGTTCGGGACATGGGCGGTTCTGTCAGGGCCGGATGGGGTGTCACCTATTTTGCCAAGGGGTATTGAATGAACGCCTTCAATGTTTTGTTTAGCGCAAGTACCTGTGGTGTTTATGTACCAGGAATCAATGCGTCGGATATCCCTTCCGATGTCATAGAAATCCCCCAGGCTTATTGGATTTCGTTACTCCAACAGTTGGCTGTAACCCCGAAAATGATTTCGGTGCGAGCCGATAACGGCTATCCCGTTCTTACGGATACACCACCTCTTGCGCCGGAGGAAGTCGCGAAGGCCGAGCGTCTTTGGCGTGATAGCCAGCTATTGGCGACGGACAGCATGGTCGCCCGCGACAGGGACGAACTGGAGGACGGCGGCGGTACGACATTGACCACCGAGCAATACGCCGAATTGCAGGCTTATCGCCGTGCACTTCGGGATTGGCCGCAAGGGTCATTCTTTCCTTTCAGCGAGCATCGACCCAGTGCGCCACTTTGGCTGGCTGGATATCTTTGACACGCAGGACCTGTACAGGGACGACCCTTTTTGGGAGCTATATGACCGTTACGCAGCAACAACTACAGATCGTTATGCCCAACGCCCGCACCCAAGCGGGCGTTTTCATTTGCGCCCTGAACACCGCCATGTCACACCGCAACATCAACACCCCCAAACGCATTGCCGCCTTCCTCGCGCAAGTCGGTCACGAATCGGGGCAGTTGCAGTACGTACGTGAACTGGGCGGCACTCAATACCTGAGTAAATACGACACCGGCATCCTGGCCACCCGTTTGGGCAACACTCCAGAACCCGACGGTGACGGTCAAAAATACCGTGGCCGTGGCCTGATCCAGATCACCGGCCGCAACAACTACTGTCAATGCAGTCTCGGCCTGTTCGGCGATGAACGTCTGCTGTCTCTGCCTGAACTGTTGGAGCAGCCCCAATGGGCGGCCGAATCAGCGGCATGGTTCTGGGAACAGAACGGCTTGAATGAATTGGCCGACCGCGACCAGTTCAACAGCATCACCCGCCGTATCAACGGTGGGTTGAACGGCTTGCAGGATCGTCTGGAACTCTGGGCGCGGGCGAGGGCGGTGCTATGCCAGCCTTCGGTCTGATCGGCTGGCGACTGATCGGTCTGCTGGTGCTGGCCGGTTGTTCGGCGGCATTGGCCTGGCAGTTTCAGGATTGGCGCTACGGCCGGCAACTGGCGGAGCAGGCCAGGCTGCACGCCGAGATCCTTAATCAACTGACTCTGGCCGCCGCCACCCAGCAGCAGGCCGAGCAGGACAAACGCCAGGCCCTGGGGCAACGGCTGTCGGCCAGTGAACAAACCCATTATCGAGCGCTTAGCGATGCCGAACGTGATCAAGGTCGCCTGCGCGATCGTCTTGCCACTGCTGATGTGCGCTTGTCAGTCCTCCTCGATACCAATGACGCTGCCTCAACCGGTGCAGTGCCAGCCGCCTCCGGCACCGGCGGGGTGGATCATGGCGCCCCGCGAGCCCGACTTGACCCGGCGCATGCTCAACGAATTATCGCCATCACCAACGCAGGCGATAGCGGACTGATTGCCCTGCAGGCGTGTCAGGCCTATGTCAGAGCCCTCGTTCGCTAACATTTTGATCGATCCTGAACCTTGCAAGCGTGATCGGCTCGTGTACGGTAGGCCTCATTCCGCTCGATCAGGAGAGAGCCGTGAAAGATATCACCCAGCTGGCCGCTGAACTTGGCAGACGCTTGCAGGTTCTCAATGCCCACGTCACCACCGCCGAATCCTGTACCGGTGGCGGGATTGCCGAGGCGATCACCCGTATTCCGGGGAGTTCGGCGTGGTTCGAGGCCGGTTATGTCACGTACTCCAACCGCCAGAAAACCCAGCAACTGGATGTCCCGGCCGAGTTGTTTCCGACCGTCGGGGCGGTCAGTCGCGAGGTGGTCGAGGCCATGGTCCGCGGCGCGCAGGAAAAAAGCCGGGCGCGTTTTGCCGTGGCGGTCAGCGGTGTGGCAGGGCCGGATGGCGGTTCGCCGAGCAAGCCTGTGGGCACGGTGTGGCTGGCCTGGGGCGTCGGTGAGCAGGTGTTCAGCGAGGTGCAGTACTTTCCCGGTAACCGTGACGAGGTCCGCCGACAAACGGTGAAGGCCGCGCTAGAGGGGCTGCTGCGGCATGCCGCTGGAGAAATCTCAAATCAGGGGTAGGCGATCCTGAAACGCTGTGGAATAATACTGGCTACTTATACAGGTGTTGGCCGTCAGGCCTTATTGATTACGTGAGGACTTTAATGGACGACAACAAGAAGAAAGCCTTGGCTGCGGCCCTGGGTCAGATCGAACGTCAATTCGGCAAGGGTGCCGTAATGCGTATGGGCGATCAGGACCGTCAGGCGATCCCGGCTATTTCCACTGGCTCTCTGGGTCTGGACATCGCGCTCGGCATTGGCGGTCTGCCAAAAGGCCGTATCGTTGAGATCTACGGTCCTGAATCCTCCGGTAAAACCACCCTGACACTGTCGGTGATCGCCCAGGCTCAAAAAGCCGGCGCGACCTGCGCATTCGTCGATGCCGAACACGCCCTCGACCCTGAGTACGCCGGCAAACTGGGCGTCAACGTCGACGACCTGCTGGTTTCCCAGCCGGATACCGGTGAACAGGCCTTGGAAATCACCGACATGCTGGTGCGTTCCAACGCGGTAGACGTGATCATCGTCGACTCCGTGGCCGCTCTGGTGCCAAAGGCTGAAATCGAAGGCGAAATGGGCGACATGCACGTGGGCCTGCAAGCCCGTCTGATGTCCCAGGCGCTGCGTAAAATCACCGGTAACATCAAGAACGCCAACTGCCTGGTGATCTTCATCAACCAGATCCGTATGAAAATCGGCGTGATGTTCGGCAGCCCGGAAACCACTACTGGTGGTAACGCGCTGAAGTTCTACGCATCGGTTCGTCTGGACATCCGTCGTACTGGCGCGGTGAAAGAAGGTGATGAAGTCGTCGGTAGCGAAACCCGCGTCAAAGTCGTGAAGAACAAGGTGGCTTCGCCGTTCCGTCAGGCCGAGTTCCAGATTCTTTACGGCAAGGGCATCTACCTCAACGGTGAGATGATCGACCTGGGTGTTCTGCACGGTTTCGTCGAGAAATCCGGTGCATGGTATGCCTACGAAGGCACCAAGATCGGTCAGGGCAAGGCCAACTCGGCCAAGTTCCTGGCGGACAACCCGGAGATCGCCGCGAAACTTGAGAAGCAACTGCGCGACAAGCTGTTGACTCCAGCGCCGGACGTCAAAGCATCGCCAGTCAAAGAGACGGCTGATGACCTGGCTGACGCTGATATCTGATTGATCCGATGACCGCCGTACTCGATACACTCGTCGCGGTGCGGCGAACCGCAATGGACCTGCTCGCGCGACGCGAGCACGGTCGAGTCGAGCTGACGCGTAAACTGCGTCAGCGCGGCGCCCTCCCTGAAATGATCGACACAGCACTCGACCGCTTGACGGAAGAGGGCCTGTTGTCCGAGTCCCGTTACCTCGAGAGCTTTGTTTCCTACCGTGCCCGTTCCGGTTATGGCCCTTTGCGAATTCGCGAAGAGTTGAGCCAGCGCGGCCTGCAACGTACTGACATCGAACTCGCCTTGCGCGAGAGCGGTATCAACTGGCAGGAACAACTGGAAGACACCTGGCGGCGCAAGTTTGCTGGGCATTTACCGATAGACGCCCGGGAACGTGCCAAACAGGGCAGGTTCCTGAGTTATCGGGGATATTCCATGGAAATGATCAGCCGCTTGTTCAGCGGCCGAGGGATGGACGATTGAATGAACGGCTCGCTATTTCGATAGCGGGCCGTTTTTTTTGCCTCACGTTACCTTGGACGGTTCCCGTGTGCGTTGTTGCGCCTGGGGTTTGGACTGGGCCCAGTTTTCCGGCAGGTTGATGTAATCCACTAGCTCCCGCAGACGGCCATGATCACGGGCGTTGAAGGTGAAGGCCAGTCGCGCCAGATGGCTGAACTGTGCTTCGTCGTGCTCCTCACCGCTGTAGGCGTGCTGATGGAAATGGTCGCTCAGGCACAGGTCGGCGAATGCCTCCTGCATGTGTTCGAGTGCCCGATCGCTGAGTTTGTGGTTCATGCGAATCACGAACTGATGCTTGAGCCAGCGGCTGGAGTGGAAGTTGCTGTAGAACTGATTGATCTGCTCCACGGCCTCTTCGGCGCTGTAGACCAGACTCAACAGCTTCATGTCGGTTGGCAGGATGTAACGATTTTCCTCCAGTTGATGGTGAATGAAGTCCAGCGCGCCTTGCCAGAACTTGCCGCCCGGCGCATCCAGTAGCACCACGGGCACCAATGGGCTTTTGCCGGTCTGGATCAGGGTCAGCACTTCCAGCGCTTCATCCAGCGTACCGAAACCGCCTGGGCACAGGACCAGCGCATCGGCTTCCTTGACGAAGAACAGCTTGCGGGTAAAGAAAAAGTGGAAGGGCAGTAGATTCCCGGTGCCATTGACCGTGGGATTGGCATGCTGCTCGAAGGGCAGGGTGATGTTGAATCCCAAGCTGTGTTCCAGGCCGGCACCTTCATGGGCCGCCGCCATGATGCCGCCACCGGCACCGGTGATGACCATCATGTCCGAGCGCGCCAGAGCGGCGCCAAGTTCTCGGGCCAAACCATACAGTGGGTGTTCTATCGGCGTGCGGGCCGAGCCGAAAACAGTGACTTTGCGTCGTCCCTTGAACTGCTCCATCACACGGAAGGCATGCTCGAGTTCGCGCAAGGCTTGCAGGGTGATCTTGGCATTCCAGCGGTTGTGATCTTCCTGGGCCATGCGCAGCACAGTCAGGATCATGTCGCGGTAAATCGGGATGTTGGGGCTGTTGGGTGAAACCAGGTTGAGTTGTTCTTCGACCTTGCTGGTGAGGTCGTGGCCGCTTTCTTGAAAATGACGGCTCAGGAGGTCATTCGGTTGGTAAGGCATTCAACTTCTCCTTCTGCACAGAACCCTTGGCCCGACAAAACAATCGTCGGCGCCGCGACACCCCTTGTGTCGCTGTCTGCCCAAGCCCTTGCCTGGGCGCTCCACTTGACTCGGTTGCAATCGAGCCATCCATACGGGCTCTGCTTATCCCTTGAATGAAAGAAACGTTTGCACAATAAGACACGCAATGGGCAGCCCCTTTTCTGCCCTGAATAAAATCAACATGAACACTTTGAATTTAGACCCTCGCAACGATTTTTGCTGCTTGATCATTGCGCCGCAAAGTCTTTCCTGGCAACCGCTTATTGACGATTTGCAAGGTGCTTTCACCGCTCGTCTGAACGCAAGCCGTATGTCCTGCGCTCTGATTTACTAAGTTACAGGCGTGACACGACAACTTTGCGTCAATGGCAGGACGCAACGTTTTAGCAATTCAGGGATTTATTGCGTGATCAACGACGATCACTGCGTGCAGGGAGGCGGTAAACCATGCCCAGAGTCACTCTGGAAATCGATGCGCAACTGTATCGATTGCTGAAATTATCAGCCGAGACTAATCATTTGAGTCTCGAAGAGGAGTGCTGCCGACGTCTGGAGGGCGGGGAGCGACGTTCGCGCTACTTGCAGGCGCTGTTGGCAGAACTGCGCGCCGAGGATGAACAGCGGCGCGCCAATTCCCGTTGATTACTTTTTCTTGGCCGGTGTGGCTTTCGGGCAATCCGATTCCTGGAAGCTTGCGGAGCCGACCGGGCGGTTGGATTTCACTTCGGTGAAGTCGTAACGCATGATCGCGCCCTTGGCCATCAGCTTGCGGAACCCCTCGTTTCTGCAGACGGAGGCGCCAAGCTGGAAGTACACGGCTTTCGGATCGGCGCGCATCTTGTCGGCGTGGCTGCTCTGAACACTCAGGTGGTTGATCAGCTGATTGCCTTCGACGGTGTAACCCTGATCCTGAATGTCTTCGTTGATCGCCCGTGGCGTGCCGACACTGCTTTGTACGGCGACGTTTCGCAGCTCTCTGTTCAGATTCTGCTCACTCAAGGACGCAGCCTGAGCGTTGAAGCACGACGCCAGCAAAACGGCAGCGGTGGGAACGATAAGGCGCAGCATGAAACTCTCCTGGTTCAGTGACTGGTGGTTCGACCAGTCACGTGACTGTGCGTTCAGTGGCGGCGAATTATAGGGGAGCGCGCCTGGACGGTACAGGCTTGCGCCGCCCGCTCTGGTAAACTGCTGGCCTTTATTGCCTTGCCGAGTGCCGTTTGTGTCGAGTTTTCCTGTCTGCGGGTGTTGCCCACGATGAACCACGCTCCCAACGCCGTAGCCCGCTTGCGTGATCAGCGAGAGGAAGAGGGCATCAAGCCGATTCAGGCTCGTGGCTGGCGAGCAACCCGTTGCCGTGCCTGCCGTGTGATCGAGAGCCACTGCCTATGCGCCTGGCGCCCGCAGGTCGACACCCGTAGCGGCGTGTGCCTGATCATGACCAATAAAGAAGTGTTCAAACCAAGCAACACCGGTTGGCTGATTGCCGATGTGGTGCGCGACAACCATGCATTCATCTGGTCGCGCACGGAAGTCGATGAACAACTGCTGGCGCTGTTGGCCGACCCACAATGGCAACCGTACCTGGTGTTTCCGGGCGAATACGTCGAGCCCGAGCGAGTTACCCACAGTGTCGAGGTCGATGGCACCAAGCGCCCACTGTTCATTCTGCTGGACGCCACCTGGACCGAAGCCCGGAAGATTTTCCGTAAAAGCCCCTATTTTGATGCGTTCCCGATTCTGAGCCTGCTTCCTGAGAAGCTTTCACGGTACCGATTGCGCAGGTCCACTCGCAGCGAGCACCTGTGCACGGCCGAAGTAGCGGCGCTGTGCCTCGATCTTGCCGGTGATACAGACGCTGCCTCGGCACTGGACGCTTATTTTGATGTGTTCAGCCAGCATTACCTGGACGCTAAACATCAGCTGGATATGAATGTTGCAACACCGGCCCACGCCGAGCTGATGCCCTTTGTGCAGCACGCGGCGCCCGTCATCTGCTGAGCATCGCCCATACTGCAAAGTACCAGGCTCGCTAGCGGGGGCCACGCAACTTGACCACCCCGGCTTCGCTGGGCATGCTTGGCGCCGATTAGGGCGCGGCCAAGGTTTGAAACGCTGCTTTTTTTTACGTAATTGGCGTTGAACGTGCCCTGTTGGTGCTGCTGCGTGGCTGCACCTCGAGTTGTTTTGGCGAGGCCTGAAATGCATCAGGCGTCCCATAAAAAAACAGGATCATTTGAAAAATGGCCACATACGAAATCCTGATTGCCGATGACCACCCTCTTTTTCGTAGCGCCCTGCATCAAGCGTTGACCCTGGGCCTGGGCCCGGATGTCCGTCTGGTGGAAGTGGCGAGCATTGCCGAGCTGGAAACCCGTCTGGACGAAAAGGCTGACTGGGATCTGGTATTGCTGGACCTGAACATGCCGGGGGCTTACGGTTTTTCCGGGTTGGTGCTGTTGCGTGGGCAGTACCCGCAGATTCCGGTGGTGATGGTGTCGGCTCAGGAAGAAGCGTCGATCATGGTGAAATCCCGTGAATTCGGCGCCAGTGGTTTCATTCCCAAGTCCAGTGATTTGAGCGTCATTCAGAAAGCCGTACGCGCGGTGCTCGATGGCGACGTTTTCTGGCCACCCCAGGCCTTCGAAGCGGTCAGCGTTTCCGCCGAAGCCAAGGCTGCCAGCGAAGGCCTTGCCAGCCTGACACCTCAGCAGTTCCGTGTGTTGACCATGGTCTGTGAAGGTTTGCTGAACAAGCAGATTGCTTACGAGTTGAGCGTTTCCGAGGCGACGATCAAGGCCCACGTTACGGCAATTTTCCGTAAGCTGAATGTGCGAACCCGGACTCAGGCAGCGCTGCTCTTGCAACAACTTGAGTCAATTTCGAGCCACTAAGGTGCTGCGTGTTCACGCTTTTTTGACTTTGCTTAATCTAGCTTTCCCACTCCTTTTTGGTCAGTTGCCTACTTTATGTCACCTTTCAAAGGCCAGACCGGCCTCAAACGCATCCTCAACGCCTCTGGTTACTCCCTGGACGGCCTGCGCGCGGCCTTCACCGGCGAAGCGGCCTTCCGGCAATTGGTATTGCTCAACGCCATCCTGATTCCGCTGTCGTTCTTCCTGAACGTCAGCCGCGTCGAGCAGGCGCTACTGATTGCGGTCTGCCTGTTGGCCTTGATCGTCGAGTTGCTCAATTCGGCGGTGGAAGCGGCCATCGACCGCATTTCCCTTGAGTTGCATCCCCTGTCCAAGAACGCCAAGGACATGGGCAGCGCCGCTCAATTGGTGGCATTGAGCATGATTGCGCTGGTGTGGGCGGTGATTCTGCTTTAAGCGATGGTGGGCAGGACGATCTCGTCGCTGCGCTGAACCCCGGCGGTGAACGCGCGGCACAGTTCGAGGAATTCGCGCATCGCCGATGTCTGATATTTCTGCTTGTGCCAGATGAAATAGAACTGCCGCGCCAGGTCCAGATCCGGTGTTTCCACTGGCACCAGGCTGCCGCGGCGGAACGCATCGCGCAGCGCCAGGCGCGAAATGCAGCCTATCCCCAAACCTGATTCCACCGCGCGCTTGATCGCTTCGGTGTGTTCCAGCTCCAGGCGAATGTTCAGCGCGCTGCGATGGTGTCGCATGGCCTGGTCGAACGTCAGCCGTGTGCCCGAGCCTTGCTCGCGGAGAATCCACGCCTCATGACTCAGCTCCTCCACGGTAGCTATACCGCGTTTGGCCAGCGGATGTTGGGGCGCACAGAACACCACCAGCTCATCCTCGACCCAACTCTGCACTTCGATGTCCGGATGGCTGCAGTCGCCTTCGATTAGACCCAGATCAATTTCATAGTGCGCGACCTGTTGCACGATGTTGGCGGTGTTCTGCACATGCAGCTTCACCTGGCTTTCCGGATGACGCTGCATGAAGCTGCCGATCAGCAGGGTGGCGAGGTAATTGCCGATGGTCAGGGTCGCGCCGACCGCCAGGGAGCCGAAACCGGACTTGCCGTTGAGCAAGTCTTCGATCTCCTTGGCCTGATCGAGAAGGGCCACCGCCTGCGGCAACAGCTGTTTGCCGAGGGCGTTGAGGCTCAGCCGTTTGCCGGCGCGATCGAACAGCTGACAGCTGCACTGACGCTCTAGCTCGGTGATTGAGGTGCTCGCCGCCGATTGTGAGAGGTTGAGCGTCAATGCAGCACGGGATACGCTTTCCTGCTGGGCGACGGCGACGAATACTTGAAGTTGACGGAGAGTAAATCGCATATCGATATAACCGATAACCCTTATCTTAATAATCCAGTTAACAGATATTGTCGCTGCCATTAGAATGCGCTGCAATTGCGCACATCATCGGCGCAGGCAAATCTCCAGGAGTCCCACGTACATGAGCAACATGAACCACGAGCGTGTCCTCAGTGTTCACCACTGGAACGACACTCTGTTCAGCTTCAAGTGCACCCGCGATCCGGGCCTGCGCTTCGAGAACGGTCAGTTCGTGATGATCGGCCTGCAACAGCCCAACGGCCGCCCGCTTATGCGTGCTTACTCGATTGCCAGCCCGAACTGGGAAGAGCATCTCGAGTTCTTCAGCATCAAGGTGCCTGATGGCCCGTTGACTTCCCAGCTGCAGCATCTGAAGGAAGGCGACGAGATCATCATCAGCAAAAAGCCTACCGGCACCCTGGTGCTGGATGACTTGAAGCCTGGCAAACATTTGTACCTGCTCAGCACTGGTACCGGTCTGGCGCCATTCATGAGCGTCATCCAGGACCCGGAAACCTACGAGCGTTTCGAAAAAGTGATCCTGTGCCACGGCGTGCGTTACGTCAATGAAGTCGCTTACCGCGAGTTCATCACCGAGCACTTGCCGCAGAACGAGTTCTTCGGCGAGGCGCTGCGTGACAAGTTGATCTACTACCCGACCGTGACCCGCGAGCCGTTCGAGAACGAAGGGCGCCTGACCGACCTGATGCGCAGCGGCAAGCTGTTCAGCGACATCGGTCTGCCACCGATCAACCCGCAGGACGACCGCGCCATGCTGTGCGGTAGCCCGAGCATGCTCGACGAGACCAGCGAAGTGTTGAACAGCTTCGGCCTGAAAGTTTCGCCGCGGATGCGCGAGCCGGGTGATTACCTGATCGAGCGTGCGTTCGTCGAGAAGTAAGAAACCGCTGCACTGCTCTACCTGTGGGAGCGAGCCTGCTCGCGATAGCGGACTGTCAGTCAACGTCATCGTTGAATGTTACGCCGCCATCGCGAGCAGGCTCGCTCCCACATTGGTTTGGTGGTGACCATAAAAAAGCCCGCGTTGCCTTCAGAGGTAGCGCGGGCTTTTTCGTTTCTGGCGTTCAGACGTTTGCGGGAATGACTTCGAGGACGCGGATCAGGTCGGGCGTGGGGTAATGCCAGCGCACATCCACATCCCAGAACTGCGCGCCGTATTCCCTTTCCGGTGCAGGAATCTGATACGCCGGGCGTGGGTCTTGTGCCAGGCATTGCTCGATCAGCTCGACCAAGGGCTCATCAAGCCGCTGAGCGTGGCCATGAGCCTGTTGCAGCGCTGAGTCTGTCCACTGCACGGGAATCAACTGTGGCGGGGCGCTGGCGATGCTGTTGGACGCCGTGTCGATAATGTCGGCGTAGGGCACGTAAGGTTTGATGTCGAGAATCGGCGTGCCGTCGAGTAGGTCGATACCGGAGATCCACAGTCGATTGGCTTCGACCTTGTCCAGTTTGACCACTGATTGACCGATGCCATTGGGTCGATGCGTCGCCCGAGTGGCGAATACGCCCATGGATTTGTTACCGCCAAGGCGCGGAGGGCGGACTTTCAGGCGCGGCTTTTCTTCCAGGGCCTGATGGAACAGGAACAACAGCCATACATGGCTGACCTGCTCCAGTCCCTGCACCGCATCACCCTGATCGAACGGCGCCACCAGCTCCAGTACGCCTCGAGCGGCCGGGGCTAGCTGCGGCTGGCGTGGAATGGCGAACTTCTCCTTGAAGCAGGAGCGCACGAAGCCGATGGGGGAAACGCTGTAGGTCATGGTTTGGGGTCGAGGCGGAGTTGAGGCGGGCATGATAACCCGACGGGCCTCAAGTCTGGTGGTGGCAGAGCTGGCCTCATCGCGGGCAAGCCGCGCTCCCACAGGGTTCTCGAGCGAACACAGATGTTGTGTACGGCATAAAACCTGTGGGAGCGTGGCTTGCCCGCGATAGCCGCACCACCAATCTCAGAGACTGAACCCACCATCCAAAGGAATAATATTCCCAGTCATATACGCCCCGGCCGTACTCGCCAGACTGATCGCCAGCGCAGCCATCTCTTCCTCCCGCCCCCAGCGCTTCATCGGAATCAACGCCGTGTCCTCGGCCAGCGCCTGCTCATCATTCCCAATATGCTGAGTCATCTTGCTCGGGAACCGCCCCGGTGCAATCACGTTGACGTTGATGTGCTGGCTCACCAGCTCCCGCGCCAGAATCCGCGACAGTTGATGTAGGGCTGCTTTACTCGGGCCGTAGGCATACGCCTGTTCGCCGAAGGACGAAATCCCGGCCACCGAACCAATGTTGATGATCCGCGCCGGGTTCGCCGCCGAACCAGCCTTGCGCAGCAGCGGCAGAAATTGCTGAATGCAGTTGAACACCGAGGTCACGTTGAGCTGCATGACCTTTTCCCAGCCCTTGACCGGGTAACTCTCCAGCGGCGCGCCCCACGTGGTGCCAGCGTTGTTCACCAGAATATCCAGCTGACCGATCTGTTCAGTCAGGTGCGCAGCCAATTGCTCGACGCCTTCTTCATGGGCCAGGTTGGCAGCTACCGCGTGACAAACCCCGAAGGCACTCAGTTCCTTGGCAGTTTGCTGGCAGGCGTCGGCATCGCGGGCACACACGTACACAGTGGCGCCAGCCTCGACATAAGCCTTGGCGATCATTTTGCCGATACCACGGGTGCCGCCGGTCACCAGAGCGGTGCGGCCTTGCAGGGAAAAGTAGGGATGCATGGCGAATCCTGAGAGCTGAGGGTCAATACACCCTAGTCGTCAGCCGCCAGAAGCGGAGCCACTATTTTTGCGAGGAATGAGGGCTTATACGGCCTTGTAGGAGCTGTGTAGGAGCTGTCGAGTGACACGAGGCTGCGATCTTTTCTTGTCCACTTGAGTTCCAAGCGAAAGATCAAAAGATCGCAGCCTCGTTGCACTCGACAGCTCCTACAGAAGATCAGCTTCGCACGTTACTGCGGGCGAACGCGCAGGGTCAGGCCCTTGAGGAAATTGCGCAGCAACTGGTCGCCGCAGGTGCGGTAGTTGGTGTGACCGAACTTGCGGAACAGCGCGCTCAGCTCAGGCTTGGACACCGGGAACTCGGCAGCCTTGAGGATCGCGTGCATGTCGTCCTCTTTCAGTTCGAAGGCCACACGCAGCTTCTTCAGGATGATGTTGTTGGTCACCGGCACTTCGATTGGCTGCGGCGGACGGCTTTCGTCCTTGCCACGCTTGAAGATCACCAGGCCATCGAGGAAATGCGCCATGACCTCGTCCGGGCAGCGTACGAAGCCTTCCTCGTCTTCCTCTTTCTTGTCGAGGTACGTCAGCAGGTCTTCCAGGGACACGTCCATGCCGCCGATCTTGATGATTTCGATGACTTTCTTGTCGCTGATGTCGAGCATGTAGCGCACGCTGCGCAGTACGTCGTTATGAATCATGGTGTGCAGTCCTGATATTCAGCAGTGGGCGCCGCATAAACAGCGGCGCCGAAATGTATGGCGGCGTGAAAAGTCTTAGAACTTCTCTTTGCCGGACAGGTAGCGCCATTGTCCCAGCGGCACTTTGCCGATGGACACGCCGCCGATGCGGATGCGGCGGATGGCGACGACCTTCAGGCCTACAGCCTGGCAAAACAGGGCGATCACGCCCGGTTGTGGGTTCTTCATCGCAAAACGCAGGCGGTTTTCGTTCTGCCAGCTGGCTTTGACCGGCGGCAGTTCCTTACCCTTGTAAGTCAGGCCGTGATTCAGGCGGTTGAGGCCGTGAGCCACCATGTCGCCTTCAACTTCGACCACATACTCTTGCTCGATCTTGGCGGAGTCTGCGGTGAGTTTGCGCAGGATCTTCCAGTCCTGGGTGAACACCAGCAGACCGCTGGCATTGGCCTGCAGATCGGTGCTGGCGGTCAGACGCAGGAAGTGGCCCTTGAGCGGGCGTTTGCCGTAGCGGTGTTCCTCGCTCAGGGTCTCGGCGCTGATGGTCGCCATGGCTGTGTCCGCGTCCATGCCTGCTGGAACGTTGAACAGGATGGTCACCGGCTCCGGCGCGGTGGCCTTGGCTTCGGGATCGAGCTCGACTTTTTGGGTGTCGACCTTGAACTGCGGCTCGTCGATGACTTCGCCGTCCACGGTGACCCAGCCGCCCTCGATGAACAGCTCAGCCTCCCGACGGGAACAGCCGACGAGTTCGATGAGGCGTTTGGAGAGACGAATCGGGTCAGTCATGACAGGGCCGTAACAAAAAAGGGGTGGGCATTGTACCTGCCTGGCGCCGGTTAATCCCGGCTCCATTTGCGCCGTGTGGCTTTTTTGTGGGAGCTGGCTTGCCTGAGATAGCATCGCTGCGACCTGACAGACAGACCGCGTCGTCTGCATCGCAGGCAAGCCAGCTCCCACATTGTTCTATGTTGGGTCAGCCATTAACCATTACGCGTCAGTTGTTGAGACTGGCGCAAACGCATGTGCAGCAACGGATAGGGCTGCCCCATGCCATCGACTTCCGAGCGGCCGATCACCTCGAAGCCCTGTTTGAAGTAAAACCCCAAGGCCTGCGGGTTCTGTTCGTTGACGTCCAGTTCATCAGCGTTCAGGTGTTCCAGGGCGTAGCGCAGCAATTGCTTGCCCAGGCCCTTGCCGCGATGCGCCGGGTCGATGAAAAGCATTTCGATTTTGCCCGCCGCGACGCCGGCGAACCCGGTGATGCGCTGGCGCGAGTCTTTGGTGCAGATCAGCATCACCGCGTCGAGGTAGCGGGTCAGCACCAGATTCTTTAGCAGGTCGATGTAGCTGTCGGGCAGAAAGTCATGGGTGGCGCGCACCGAGGCTTCCCACACTTGGGTGAGTTCTTCGTAGTCGCTCTGTTTCGGTGTGTGAATGACCGAGTGTTGGCGCATGCCCGCTGGCCTCTCTTGCGTGGATGACGCGAGTTCTTTCTCTCACAAAACGATAGACGTAAAAAAGCCCCGCATCTCGTCAAGAGAGCAGGGCTTCTTGTATTTTTTGCGTTTAGATCTGTTCAGCCCACAGGTCGTATTCGTCGGCGTCGGTCACTTTGCACCAGACTTTGTCGCCTGGCTTCAAGTTGCTGCCGTTGTCGATGAACACGTTGCCGTCGATTTCCGGGGCATCGAAGAAGCAACGGCCAACCGCGCCTTGCTCGTCGACTTCATCGACCAGCACTTCGATTTCACGGCCAACGCGCATTTGCAGGCGCGCCGAGCTGATGGCCTGTTGGTGCGCCATGAAGCGGTCCCAACGGTCTTGCTTGACGTCGTCCGGAACGATGGCCGCGTCCAGCAGGTTGGCCGGTGCGCCTTCGACCGGCGAGTACTGGAAGCAGCCAACGCGGTCCAGCTGCGCTTCGGTCAGCCAGTTCAGCAGGTACTGGAAGTCTTCTTCGGTTTCGCCAGGGAAGCCGACGATGAAGGTCGAACGGATGATCAGGTCCGGGCAGATCTCGCGCCAGTTCTTGATCCGCGCCAGGGTCTTGTCTTCGAAGGCCGGGCGTTTCATCGCTTTCAGGACTTTCGGGCTGGCGTGCTGGAACGGGATGTCCAGGTACGGCAGGATTTTCCCGGCGGCCATCAGCGGGATCAGCTCGTCGACGTGCGGGTACGGATAAACGTAGTGCAGACGCACCCAGACACCGAGAGTGCTGAGGGCTTCGCAGAGTTCGGTCATGCGGGTTTTCACCGGCGCGCCGTTCCAGAAGCCGGTGCGGTATTTCACGTCGACGCCGTAGGCGCTGGTGTCCTGGGAAATCACCAACAGCTCTTTGACGCCGGCCTTGACCAGGCGCTGGGCCTCGTCGAGCACGTCACCGACCGGGCGGCTGACCAGTTTGCCGCGCATCGACGGGATGATGCAGAAGCTGCAGCTGTGGTTGCAGCCTTCGGAAATCTTCAGGTAGGCGTAGTGGCGCGGGGTCAGTTTGATCCCTTGTGGCGGCACCAGGTCGATCAGCGGGTTGTGATCCTGACGCGGCGGCACTGCGTCGTGCACGGCGTTGACCACTTGCTCGTACTGCTGCGGACCGGTCACGGCCAATACGCTTGGGTGCACGTTGCGGATGTTGCCTTCTTCGACGCCCATGCAGCCGGTCACGATGACCTTGCCGTTTTCCTTGATGGCTTCGCCGATCACTTCCAGGGACTCAGCCTTGGCCGAGTCGATAAAGCCGCAGGTGTTGACCACCACGACGTCGGCGTCCTGATAGGTGGACACAACGTCATAGCCTTCCATGCGCAGCTGGGTAAGGATGCGCTCGGAGTCGACCAGTGCTTTCGGGCAACCCAGGGATACGAAGCCAACCTTTGGATTGGCCGGCGCAGGAGTGGTGGACATGTCTAACCTCGGTATTTTGGGACGCCTCCAGCCGAGAACGGCAAGGCGACAGACGGGCGCTATGTTGCGCCTCTGGTCAAAAAGTGCGCAATTCTAGCGGTGAGAGGCGCACTTGACCAGCTTTATGCAGGGAATTACGACGAGTGCTGCGCTATGCTTCGCGCCGTTACGCTTTACCGAATTTTTACAGTCAACAAAACGTCTGTAACGTGATGTAAAACAGCGCATGCTGCACGGCAAAGCATAGTGCTTCTTATAAGAAGTCCGAGTCTGAGTAGTAGGAGTTTTGGATGGGGCAGGCAAGTAGTCAGGCGGTCGCCAACGGGCATTCGGCGGCGAAGCCGATCAGCATGCTGGTCGCGGCGGTCGGGGTGGTTTATGGCGATATCGGCACGAGCCCGCTGTACACCCTCAAAGAAGTGTTCTCCGGTGGCTATGGCGTGCCCGTCAACCATGACGGCGTGCTGGGCATTCTGGCGCTGATCTTCTGGTCGCTGATCTGGGTCGTCTCAATCAAATACATGCTGTTCGTACTGCGTGCCGACAACCAGGGCGAAGGTGGGATCATGGCCTTGACCGCACTGGCTCGGCGGGCAGCGGCAGGGCATGCGAAGTTGCGTACCTTGCTGGTGGTCTGCGGGCTGATCGGCGCGGCGCTGTTTTACGGCGACAGCATGATCACCCCGGCGATTTCCGTGCTGTCGGCGATTGAAGGCCTGGGCTTGGCATTCGAGGGTATCGACCATTGGGTGGTGCCGCTGTCGTTGATCGTGCTGGTGGCGTTGTTCCTGATTCAGCGTCACGGTACGGCGCGGATCGGCATTCTGTTCGGGCCGATCATGGTCACCTGGTTTCTGGTGCTGGGCGCGCTGGGCGTCTATGGCATCAGTCAGCACCCTGAAGTGTTGCAGGCGATGAATCCGGTGTGGGGCGTGCGCTTCTTCATTGTCCATCCGGGCATGGGGATCGCGATTCTTGGCGCTGTGGTGCTGGCATTGACCGGTGCCGAGGCGTTGTACGCCGACATGGGCCACTTCGGTCGCAAGCCGATCGCCCGGGCCTGGTTCATTCTGGTTCTGCCGGCCCTGGTATTGAATTACTTCGGGCAGGGCGCGTTGCTGCTCGGTGATCCGGAAGCCGCCCGTAACCCGTTCTATCTGCTGGCGCCAAGCTGGGCGCTTATTCCGTTGGTGGGATTGTCGACGATGGCCACGGTGATTGCCTCGCAAGCGGTCATCTCCGGTGCGTTCTCCCTGACTCGTCAGGCTATCCAGCTCGGCTACATTCCGCGCATGCACATTCAGCACACGTCCAGTGCCGAGCAAGGCCAGATCTACATCGGCGCGGTGAACTGGTCATTGATGGTTGGTGTGATCCTGTTGGTACTGGGCTTCGAGTCCTCCGGCGCGTTGGCTTCGGCCTACGGCGTGGCGGTGACTGGCACGATGCTGATGACTACCATCCTGGTGTCGGCGGTGATGTTGCTGTTATGGAAGTGGCCACCGATCCTCGCAGTTCCAGTGCTGCTGGGTTTCCTGTTGGTGGACGGTCTTTACTTCGCCGCCAACGTGCCGAAAATCATTCAGGGCGGTGCGTTCCCGGTGATCGCCGGTATCGCGTTGTTCGTATTGATGACCACCTGGAAACGCGGCAAGCAACTGCTGGTGGAGCGTCTCGACGAAGGCGGATTACCGCTGCCGATCTTCATCAGCAGTATCCGCGTGCAACCGCCGCATCGGGTCCAGGGCACCGCTGTGTTCCTTACCGCCCGCCCGGATGCCGTGCCTCACGCGCTGTTGCACAACCTGCTGCATAACCAGGTGCTGCACGAGCAAGTAGTGTTGCTGACAGTGGTGTACGAAGACATCCCGCGTGTCCCGCCACAACGGCGTTTCGATGTCGATTCCTATGGCGAAGGGTTCTTCCGGGTGATCCTGCACTTCGGTTTCACCGACGAGCCGGACGTGCCTGAGGCCTTGAAACTGTGCCATCTGGATGATCTGAATTTCAGCCCGATGCGCACGACCTACTTCCTCAGCCGCGAGACGGTCATCGCCTCCAAACTCGAAGGCATGGCCCGCTGGCGCGAGGCGTTGTTTGCCTTCATGTTGAAGAATGCCAACGGTAATTTGCGGTTTTTCAATCTGCCGCTGAACCGGGTGATTGAGTTGGGTACGCAAGTCGAGATGTAAGCCCCATCAAAAAGCCCCCGTTGCCATGAAGGTAGCGGGGGCTTTTTATTGACTGGCATTTGATCCCAATCCAACGAAGAACCCTGTGGGAGCGGGCTTGCCCGCGATAGCGGTATGTCTGCCACATCAATGTTGGATCTGCGGCCGTCATCGCGGGCAAGCCCGCTCCCACAGGTATTTGAGTGTCTGCTGGAATGAAAAAAACGCGTGATTACGCGGCTTTTCCGTCTCTATGCCTTTACTGGCTTTCAGGCATCTCTTCTTCAGATTCAGTCTTCGTCCGGGCAGGTCGAGGTGTCAGCACCTTCACCACATCATCAATCACTGCCTTGGACATCGCCGTCAAATAATGCGCGGCCCAGGCGTGGCGGTCGGTGTCTTTTATGTAGGCTGCATCCTCGGTAAATGATTTGGCGAGGAACAGTATGTCGGAGGCTTGTGACAATGCATCAACGATGGGGACGCCGGCACGGACGTTGAACAACGCCTGATCCGAGCAGTAGATGAGCGGGGTGAGGCCGATGGTTTTTAGTTCTGAAATCGCGGACGTATCTGTTTTCGTCATTGTGTTACTCCAAGGTTCAAGGAGCCGACACTTTCGTTTCCAAGCGAATAGGTGGCGGCTGTACGCAGGTTGGAAAACCGGGAACCAAGGAACCGGCACGCACAAAGGCGTCCCACGCACAGCCGCCATAACTCAGGATTGCAGTCGTAAAAAAGTCTGCAGTCATGATAGGGCGCTGGTGCGCTTCGGTTCGGCGGGTTTCCAAGCCCGATCGCTGAATGGTCAGCGACGTCCGGAGAGTATCCCGTCGAAGAAAAACGCAACAAGGCGGCAAAGTGCCCAAACGCGAGATTCGGAGTTTGCCTACAAGGTTTGTGAGAGTCATCCGAAATCGCCGTGCCGGAATTAAACAAGCGATTTCACGGATCTAAGGAGTGCCTGAGAAGTTGTCTTCCCAGCGATAAATCGAATTGATTGTCCATTTGGCCTGGGTTAGCGAGTGTCCTTTGTCCTAGGACAGCGGACAGGGTTACATCTCAATCCAACGAAGAAACCTGTGGGAGCGGGCTTGCCCGCGATGACGGCGGCAGATCCGACATTGATGTGGCAGACATACCGCCATCGCGGGCAAGCCCGCTCCCACAGGGATATGCGGTGCATGGTTAAATTGCGTACCTATGAAAAAACCCCCGCACCGTGAGGTGTCGGGGGCTTTTTTGTGAGCGCGGATCAGATCACTCCTGAGCCGCCGTCTCCTTCCCTTGACGCTTCTCGATCACATCCACCAAACGCTGTGCCAATGCAGGATAGTTCTCGTCGAAGTGATGGCCGCCGGGCAGTTTCATCGCTTCGCCCACGGCGGTCTTGTCGGTGCAGCCGCTCTCGTCGACTTCTTCTTCACCATAAATGCACACCACTTTTGCAGGCGGCAGCTTGGCCATTTCCGGGCCGGTGGCGGCTTCTTTGCCGGCGTTGCCGAGCCAGCCTTCGACTTCGATTTCGAAGCTGCCGGTGCGGGCGAAGGCCAGCAGGATGATTGCATCGATGCGCTGCTGTTCGGCTTCAGGCAGGCGGTTGTAGATGGCGGGCAATACGTCCGCGCCGAACGAGTAACCGGTCAGGATGAAGCGCTTGGTGCCCCATTTTTGTCGGTAGTGCTGCATCAGTTCGGTCAGGTCCAGAGCGCTTTGTTCCGGGCTCTTGTGCTGCCAGTAGTAGCGCAGGGTGTCGATGCCGACCACCGGGTAGCCGATCTTCGCCATCTCGCCCGCTACGTCGCGGTCCAGGTCGCGCCAGCCGCCGTCGCCGGAGAGAAACAGGGTGACGGTGTCCTTGGCCTGGCCAGCCGGCACTTCGACCACCGGGATCTGCAGGCCGCCAGCGGCTTTATCGCCACCGACGAGGATCTTGCGCAGTTCGTTGTTCAGCACTTGCGGCAGGTTGATGTCGTAGTCGCTGATGCTGGTTTCGGCGTTGGGCTGGTCACGCACGAAGCCGGCGCTGGTGTCGTCCGGGTTGTCGTTCCAGGCCACCAGCCAGTGACCGTGGGCAGCGCTTTTCGGCAGCAGGTGAGTGCAGCCGGGTTTTTCCAGGGCCAGGTCAACCGAAATGGCCTGGGGCTTTTCGTCCTTCTGCTCGGCCAGCCAGCGCCATGCCAGCACGGCGCCAGGGCCGATGCCGCTGACCAGGGTCGCCGGGCCTTTGAGTTGCCTTAGGCCTGCTTGCAGGGCGCGACCTTGCAGGATGCAGTCCTTGGGCAGGATCACCTGGACGATCTGCGCCGAGCCGCTGCGGCTCAGGGTCAGCAATTGTTTGTCGCTGAGCTTCTGCTCTTCATTGACCGCCACCAGTACCTGGGCGCGCGGCGTGTTGCCGGGGATGACTCGGGTCATCGCGGCGCCATCGGCCGGCGTCAGCAGTTCGAGGGTCGGTTCCGGTGCCGGGCGTTTCAGGTACCAGTAACCGCCACCGACAATCAGGGCCAGCACTACCAATGTGGCCAGTACGTACTGCAGGGAGCGTTGAATCATCAGCGTTTCACCAATCCAGTCAAGCCACCCGCAATCAGGGCGGCAGTGTCGGCCAGGGCAACCAGCGGATCGAGTCCGGCGGGCACGGCCATATAACGGGGTTCCCAGTCGGGCTGGAACTTGTCTTTGAAGCGGCGCAAACCTTGGAAGTTGTACAGCTGCTCACCACGGCGGAATACCATCGAGCCCAAGCGCTGGGTCAGTGGTGCGCCGCGCCGGGGTTGCAACCCCGACAACGGCACCATGCCCAGGCTGAAGCGCGCGTATCCATGATTTTTATAATGTTGAATCAGGCCGACCATCATGAACTCCATGGTCAGCTTGGGGGCGTCGGGGTGCGCGCGCATCAGGTCGAGGCTGGCCAGTTCATGGCCGTAGGTCTCGAGCAGGTTGGCGAACGCCACCGGGCGCCCTTCGAAACGAATCACCGCGACACGGAAGTGCTTGAGGTAGTCATCACTGAAACGCCCGAGCGAGAAGCCTTTCTCGCGCACATTCTTGCCGGTCAGCCAGGCGTCCGAAATAGCCTTGAGCTCGTCCATCGGCGCTTTCCCTGGCTCATGGATTTCCAGCGACAGACCGTCACGAGTGCCGCGGTTCCAGGTGTAGCGCAGGTCCTTCATCTCTTTGCCCTTGGCTTCGAGATCAAAGCGGTGCAGATCGACCCGGGCTTCTTCGCCGAGCTTGATCGCGGTCAGGCCGATGTCCATGTAGTACGGCAGATTCTCGGCGCGTACTTGATAGAACACGGGGCGGGCGTGATGGATATCGCAGAGGTCGCGGAACTGCCAGATCATTTCTGCCCGTTGCTGGGTCGGGCCGATCGGGTCATACAACGCCACCAGGCTGCGACCACGGCGGGCGTACATCAGAAACGCCTCGTCGTTAGGGTGAAACAACAGCGCCTTGTCACCGGTCAGGGCCAGGCCGCCATCCGGTTGGGACGAGGCCATGAGAATCTTTACCGCGCGCTCCAGCTCATCGGGCGTTGGCAGGTGGATCACCGGGCGCGCGGTGCGCAGCAGCCAGGTCAGGGACACCACCACCAGCAGGACCGCGGCGCCGAGCAGCGAGCGCAGGCCACGCGGGGCATCGGCATCGAGGGTGAACTGCCACCAGAGTTGATGACTGTAGGGAACGTCCTGATAGGCGAACAGCAGCAACCAGATCGATGCGCCGAGTACGCAAAGGCTGGCCACCAGGTACAGCGGCGAAAACGGCACTTCGGTCAGGCGACTGGGGCGATAGAACGAGCGCCGGAAAACCCCCAGCAAACTCGCCGTCAGCGTCATCAGGCAAGCCTCTTCCCAGTCAAACCCTTTAAGCAGCGAGAGCAGGGCGCCGACCAACAACAAAATGGTGGTCAGCATCCACGCGGCTGACAGGCGGCGACGCAGCCCTTGAGCCAGCAGCAGGCAGAGCACGCCCACCAGGCTGGCGCCGAAGTGCGAGGCGTCGACCAATCGATGCGGGATCAGAAAACCGATGTGTTCAAGGCGTGTATCGATCTCCGGCGTCACGCCGGAAAACAGCAACACCACGCCGGACAGGAACACCAGCACCGCCAGAATCGGCGCGGCCATGCCAGATGCAGCACGCAAGGACTGGCGCGATTGAAACAGGCGCTGGCCTTCATTGATCAGCAGCAGTACGCAAGCCACCAGCAGCGGCAACACCACGTAGATCAGGCGGTAAAGCAGCAGCGCGGCGGCCAGTGGCGCAGCACCGAGCTTGTCGGCGAAGGCCGCGAGCAAAATCGCTTCGAATACCCCGACACCGCCCGGCACATGGCTGAGTACGCCAGCGGCCAGGGCCAATAGATAGACCAGCAGGAACGCACCAAAGGGCGGTGCTTCCGGCAGCAACAGATAAAGCACGGTCGCGGCGGCGGCCACGTCCAGAGCGGTGATGACCAGTTGCAGGAACGTCAGGCGGCGACCCGGCAGGCGCAAGGTGCGGCGACCGACCTTGACCAGCAGGTTGTCCGGGTAAGGCTGTTCCGGCAAGCGACGGCGGTAGATGCCGATGGCCAGTACGGTGGAGAGCACCAGCACGGCCACTGCAATCGCGCCCAGCAACGTCTCGGAGAAACCCAGGGCTGCGGAGGCGGCGGGCAGGTTGCTGAGGGTAGCGAGGGCGGCCAGGGGCGGAAGGGCGCAGCCGAGCGAGAGGCTGGCAAACAAGGTCATGTGCGCGACTTCCGAAGCCCCCACACCATGACGTGCATATAAACGGTAGCGAACCGAGCCGCCTGACAGCAGCGAAAGGCCGATGGCATTGCCAATGGCAAATGCGGTGAAGCCGCCCAATGCCAATATCCGCGGCGCCAGCGTCACGCCGGCATAACGGCTGGCCGACCATTCGTAACCCAGCAGAATGATGAAGCCGATGACGGTCGCGCCGAGCGCACCCAGCAAGGCCGGTTTCGGCACTTCCAGAATCGAGTCGTGCAGCGCATACAGATCGAGTTCGCTCAGCAGGTGACGACAGGCAATCAGCGCAACGGCGAACAACAGCAAAGTGACCGCCAGACCGATGGGTTGGCGATATTTGCTGATTCGATCCAGCAAGCGCAGACGCTCGGCTTTGATCGGTTGTGTCGCTGTGACAGTGTCTTGTGGATCAGACGAGTTGGCGCGCATCAATCACCTCTTGGATTGTGCGCGACAGGATGGAGGTATCGAGCCAAGTTACCAATCCCTGTAGAAAAAAATAATCACAAATATTAACGCCTCTCACCGGATGTGGGCGATGGCGCGTCATCAGTCGTAGAGGGTTTCGTCTGCGGTTCAGTCTGCTCTGAACGCACAGTCTGACGACCCCGAACGGCTCACTGCACAGTGACAGGTCTTTGTTGCGAAAGGACTTTTTCAACAGATACAAAAAAGGCCACTCTTTCGAGTAGCCTTTTTTGATGTTTGGTTGCGGGAGCCGGATTTGAACCGACGACCTTCGGGTTATGAGCCCGACGAGCTACCAGACTGCTCCATCCCGCGTCTGTGTGGCGGCATTCTACAGGCGAACGCCGGAGTGTCAACCGTTAATCCCAGTATGGCTCAAATAAGTGTAAAACGACGGTGAACGATCGCAGGGGAGACCTAAGTTTCGGAATCAGAACGATTTCTTGTTTCTGTGCCGAAAGGCATGGACCGCTGATTTTTATAAAACAGGCGCACACAAAAAAGGCCACTCTTTCGAGTAGCCTTTTTTGATGTTTGGTTGCGGGAGCCGGATTTGAACCGACGACCTTCGGGTTATGAGCCCGACGAGCTACCAGACTGCTCCATCCCGCGTCTGTGTGTCGGCATTCTACAGAGGATCGCAGGGCTGTCAACCTTCAATCTCGGTAAAACCTGTTCCTGTTCAAGCGCTTAGGTGAAAAAAGCAACGGCTGACCGGTCTGAAACGCAGGCAGGGCAAGGCTTGTGGCTCTATCGAGAGGGCTCTTTCGATTGAGAAAATAAATTCCTCCGGTGCTTTTCCTACAAGGGAAAAAGAACATTCAGAGTACTGGTGCTATATACAGGTGTCAGTGAGATACTGCCGGTATGACTCACCAACACCTCATTTCTTCGCCATGAACACTGCTTTTATATGACGCAGCGAAAAATCATCCACGTCGATTGTGACTGCTTTTACGCCGCCATCGAGATGCGTGACGACCCGCGCCTGGCCGGTAAGCCATTGGCGGTGGGCGGCTCGGCGGATCGGCGTGGGGTGATTGCCACCTGTAACTATGAAGCGCGGGCTTATGGCGTACGCTCGGCCATGTCTTCCGGACATGCCTTGAAACTCTGTCCGGACCTGACCATCGTCAAGCCGCGCATGGATGCCTATCGAGAAGCATCGAAGGAAATTCATACGATCTTTCGCGATTACACTGACCTGATCGAGCCGCTTTCCCTGGATGAGGCCTACCTCGACGTGTCAGACAGCGCGCATTTCGGCGGCAGCGCCACGCGAATCGCCCAGGACATTCGCCGCAGGGTCTCCAATCAGTTGCACATCACCGTGTCGGCCGGCGTGGCGCCGAACAAGTTTCTCGCCAAAATCGCCAGCGACTGGAAGAAGCCTAACGGCCTGTTCGTGATCACGCCGGATCAGGTGGAAGACTTCGTCAGTGGTTTGCCGGTGAGCAAGCTGCACGGGGTTGGCAAAGTGACCGCCGACAAACTCGGCAGGCTCGGCATCGTCGATTGCTTGCATTTACGTGAGTGGGACAAGTTGGCACTGGTGCGCGAATTCGGCAGTTTCGGCGAGCGACTCTGGAGCCTGGCCCGTGGGATCGATGAGCGGTTGGTGCACAACGACAGTCGACGGCAGTCGATCAGCGTCGAAAACACTTACGACGTGGATTTGCCGGATTTGGTGAGTTGTCTGGATAAATTGCCCGAGTTGCTGGAATCCCTGAATGGCCGCATGGCACGGATCGACAGCAGCTATCGACCGGGCAAGCCGTTCGTCAAAGTGAAATTCCATGATTTTACCCAGACTACTTTGGAGCAGGCCGGGGCAGGGCGGGATCTGGGGAGTTATCAGTTGCTACTGACCCAGGCCTTTAACCGTGGCGGGAAACCGGTGCGGTTGTTGGGGATTGGGGTGAGGCTGGAGGATTTGCGGGGCGGGTTTGAGCAGCTGGAGTTGTTTGAGCG
This sequence comes from Pseudomonas sp. BF-R-26, assembly GCF_019947395.1. Taxonomy (NCBI): domain Bacteria; kingdom Pseudomonadati; phylum Pseudomonadota; class Gammaproteobacteria; order Pseudomonadales; family Pseudomonadaceae; genus Pseudomonas; species Pseudomonas sp. BF-R-26. The sequence continues at coordinate 165,748 of NZ_JAGYGK010000012.1, forward strand.
GTAGTTTTGCAGTGAATGTAATGGCGTCATCGCGGGCAAGCCCGCTCCCACAGGTACTGCATCGTCCTTGTGGGAGCGGGCTTGCCCGCGATGCTTTTAAGCGTTTAATTGGGTCCCGGATCCGCCACCAGTCGCCCGGCATCCTTGGTCAGCGACTTGAGGAATTCGGTCTGCAACTCGGGATCGTTGCGCGTCAGTTCGATCAGGCTCTGTTCCAGCTCGCTGGCTTCTTCTTCCAGACCCAGTTCCGACAGACGTTTGACCCGGTGTACCCACTGGCTCACTTCGTCGTCTTCGAGGTCGTCGTAAATCAGCCCATGCGCTTCGAGCAGCTTACCGCGCAAGTTGTTGCTGATCGCCAAAGATGAGTCGGTGTGCACATCGTCCTTGTTGTCCTCGACACTGATCTGCAGCTTGCCCAGATGATTGAGGTCATGTTCGGCGAACGGGCTGTCCAGCAGGTTCAGGCGCAACACGCCGTTACGGTCAGTGCTCAGCTCGAAGGTGTTCTTGCCAGCCTTGACCTGCACCGGGCGCTCGCTCCACGGCAGGCTCGAGTATTCCGTGCGCTTGTCACGCTGGACTTCGTCGATGCCCGCCAGGTTCTGTTGCGCCCGACCATGAGACTGCGCGTTCATGAACGGGTTGAGCCCGGCGAAGCCATAGCCGAGCCAGTCTTTCGTCACGCTGTCTGGCAGATTGCCGAGGGCGAACACGTTGACCACGTTCGCACCGACACCAGCCACCACGGCCACCGCGCCCAGCGGGATCTCGTAGACCTCCCTCCAGGGTTGGTAAGGCGTATAGCGATCGTAGCGACGCGTGACTTCGAACTCGGTGACTTCGAAGGTCTTCTGCTCGTGGATTTTCACCCGACGTTGCGGCAGCTCAAGCACCTTGGGCTCGCCGACATCGATCTGCAGGCTGTGATCGAGCAATTTGCGCTCGACCCGTTCCTCGTGCTCGCTACGTTGTGACATCTGATTGGCACAGCCGCTGACCAGCAGCGCGCCGCACAAGGCGGCGCTACCGAGGCCTAAGGTGTTTCGCTTGAACATGACGTCTCTATCTGGTGTCAGCGGCGGATACGGGCCTGGAGGAAAGACAACACGTCAGCGACCGGCAGCGCTTGCGCCTCGGCCTCTGTGCGGCTCTTGTATTCCAGGTTGCCGTCGGCGAGGCCGCGGTCACTGACCACGATCCGGTGTGGAATGCCGATCAGCTCCATGTCCGCGAACTTGATGCCCGGGCTGGTTTTCTTGTCGCGGTCGTCCAGCAGCACTTCGAAGCCGGCGGCAGTCAGTTCTGCGTAGAGCTTGTCGGTGGCTTCGCGAACCTGTTCGGTTTCGTAGCGCAGCGGTACCAGAGCAACCTGGAACGGAGCCAGAGCGTCGCTCCAGATAATCCCGTTCTCGTCGTTGTTCTGTTCGATGGCGGCAGCCACCACGCGGGACACGCCAATGCCGTAGCAACCCATTTCCAGGGTGACCGGCTTGCCGTTCTCGCCCAACACTTCGCACTTCATCGCTTTGCTGTACTTGTTGCCCAGCTGGAAGATGTGCCCGACTTCGATACCGCGCTTGATTTCCAGGGTGCCTTTGCCGTCAGGGCTTGGATCACCGGCCACGACATTACGCAGGTCGGCGACGGTCGGAACCGGCAGATCACGTTCCCAGTTCACGCCGAAGTAGTGTTTGTCGTCGATATTGGCACCGATGCCGAAGTCGCTCATCAGCTCGACGGAACGGTCGATGATGATCGGCAGTGGCAGGTTCAACGGGCCAAGAGAACCGGCGCCGGCGCCAATGGCGTCGTGCAGTTCAGCTTCGGAAGCCATGACCAGCGGGCTGGCAACGCCAGGCTGGTTGGCGGCCTTGATTTCGTTCAGCTCGTGGTCGCCACGGATGATCAGAGCAATCAGTTTGCCTTGCTCTTCAGCGTGCACCACCAGGGTCTTGATGGTCTTTTCGATCGGCAGATTGAAGCCTTCGACCAGTTGCGCAATGGTCTTGGCGTTCGGCGTGTCGACCAGGCGCAGCTCTTCGGTAGGCGCGGCACGAGAGGTTTCGCGCGGTACGGCTTCGGCCTTTTCGATGTTCGCGGCGTAGTCGGAACCGTTGCTGAAGACGATATCGTCTTCGCCGGATTCGGCCAGTACGTGGAACTCGTGGGAGCCGGCACCACCGATCGAACCGTTGTCGGCTTCAACCGGACGGAATTTCAGGCCCAAGCGAGTGAACACGTTGCAGTACGCCTGGTGCATACGGTCGTAGGTGATCTGCAGCGAAGGCTGATCAGCGTGGAACGAATAGGCGTCCTTCATGATGAATTCGCGGCCGCGCATCAAACCGAAGCGTGGGCGGATTTCGTCACGGAATTTGGTCTGGATCTGATACAGGTTGATCGGCAGCTGTTTGTAGCTGCTCAGCTCGTTGCGCATCAGGTCGGTGATGACTTCTTCGTGAGTCGGGCCGGCACAGAAGTCGCGACCATGGCGATCCTTGAAGCGCAGCAATTCCGGGCCGTATTCTTCCCAGCGACCGGATTCCTGCCACAGCTCAGCCGGTTGCGTGCTCGGCATCAACACTTCGAGAGAGCCGGCGGCGTTCATTTCTTCACGCACGATGGCTTCGACCTTGCGCATCACTCGCAAGCCCATGGGCAGCCAGGTGTACAGGCCCGAGGCGAGTTTGCGGATCATGCCGGCGCGCAGCATCAGCTGATGGCTGATGACGACCGCGTCGGAAGGCGTTTCTTTCTGTGTGGCGAGCAAAAATTGACTGGTGCGCATGGTTGGCCGTTGTCGGTTGCTGATGACGAGAAATGACGGAACATTGTACGGGCGAGATCTGCTGGCGTACAGGAGTGCGGCCGGCTGTGTCGCAGAGGGCGAATCTGCTCGCCCTCTGCGATGCTTCCTGCGTAAAGAGCCTACGACTCTTCCGCGACCTGGGTCTGAGCCGGTTCCTGCGAAGGTGTCGGACCTGCGCGGCGGTTTTCCTGGAACCAGTGCAAGGCGATCAACAGCAGGGTCGGAACGCCCAGCAGGGCAGTGATCAGGAAGAAGTTGTGATAACCGAATTTCTCCACCATGACCCCTGAATAGCCGCCGATCAGGCGAGGCAGCAGAAGCATGATCGAGCTGAGCAGGGCGTACTGGGTAGCGGAGAACTTGAGATTGGTCAGGCTTGACAGGTAAGCGACAAATGCCGAAGTCGCCAGGCCCGAGCTGAAGTTATCCAGTGAGATGGTGGCGATCAGCATCTGCAGATCGGCACCCATATCCGTGAGCATCAGGAACAGCAGGTTGGTACCGGCCGATGCAACGCCGCCAATGAACAGGATAGGCAGGATGCCGAAGCGCACGATCAGCAGGCCACCCATGCCGGCGCCGACCAGCGTCATGATCAGGCCGAAAATCTTGCTGACACTGGCAATCTGATCCTTGGTGAACCCCTGGTCGATGTAGAACACGTTGGCCATCACGCCCATGACCGTATCGGACATCCGATAGGTGGCGATGAGCCCGAGCAGTAGCAGGGCTTGCCAGCGGTAACGCAGGATAAAGTCGTTGACCGGAGTCAGCACCGGAGCCAGGCCACGGCGACCCATGGCCGACAAGCACAGGCCGGTAAGCGTGATATAGAGGATCGCCCGCAGGAACGCGCGGTCTTCGAGCAGCAGGTCGAGCACGCTGGCGCCTTCGAACAGTACGCTGGCGAAGTCAGTGTTGTAGAGCTGAGTGAACATGGCCGGTACGGACACCAGCAGCACGATCAGCACGAACACCGATGCCAATTGGTGCACAAAGCTATAGCGTCCGGCCTGCAATTGAGTACGCAGAGGCACCGGCGGTTCGCGCATGAACAGGGTGGTCAGCAGTGCCGGGATCATCAAGACGCCGAACAGCACGTAGGTGCCGGTCCACGCCGCATGCTTATAGTTGAAGCCGGTGGAACCGAAGCCTTCGGCGAAGAACAGTGCGCCGGCCGTCGCCAGCAGGGCCGCGACCCGATAACCGGCCATGTAGCTGGCTGCCAACGCGGCTTGGCGAGTTTCGTCGGCGATTTCCAGGCGATAAGCGTCGACGGCGATGTCTTGCGTCGCCGAGGCGAAGGCGACGACCACGGCGATGGCGATCAGCCAGGACAGGTGTTTTTGCGGGTCGCAGAAGCCCATGCCGATCAGGCCGAGAATCACCAGTGCCTGGGCCAGTACCAGCCAGGAGCGTCGTCGGCCGAGCTTGCCGAGCAATGGCAGGCGCCATTGGTCGAGCAGCGGGGACCAGACCCACTTAAAGGCATAGGCCAAGCCGATCAGGCTTGCATAGCCGATGGTTTCGCGGGCAACACCGGCCTCGCGCAGCCAGACTGAAAGCGTCGAAAAGACCAGCATGTAGGGCAGGCCGGCGGCGAAACCAAGCAGCAACAGCACGAGTGTCGAGGGGCTGGCATAGGCGGCGAGCGCGGCGCGCCAGGTTTTACGGGGCATGGGCTGGAGTCTGCCTCAAGGATTACGGAAACAAAGCGCGCACTCTAACCGCTGTGCTCTACCGGGCGCCACCCATGGCGCTGAATATCAACACGATTGTTCAGGATACTGATGCCTTCCATGCGCAATCGGGCCCGTTGTTCATCCCCCGAAGGGCTGCCCACGGGCAGGCTGATCCGACCGCCGGCACCCAGCACACGGTGCCAGGGCAATTTGGTGTCGCCGGGCAATTGGCTCAGTGTGCGCCCGACCCAGCGGGCAGCACGACCCAATCCCGCCAGCTCGGCGAGCTGGCCATAACTCACGACCTTTCCCTCGGGCACTTGTGCCAGGGTCAGGTAGAGCGCCGTGCGTCGGATTTGCGCCGCGCTTTCGGTTTCAGCGGTTGAGTCGGTCACGTCCGGGCTTCCTGAAAAAGTGCGCATTAGACCGTCTGTAGATTAAATCCTGGATCGCTCATTGAGAAATGAACTCAATAGAAATAGTCGGGTCAGTCCTTGTCAGGGCCTTATTCATGAGGATAATGCCGACTTTTTTTCGCAAAGTTGAGCCTTCGATTCGCTTATGTTGTCCAGAACCTTGCTGTGCCTCGCTGTCGCCAGTGCTTCCACTCCCTTGCTTGCCGATACCGTCTGGTTGAAGAACGGTGACAAGTTGAGCGGCAAAATCACCGTCTTTGATGGTGGCAAACTGCTGATTCAGACCGAGTACGCGGGCGCGGTCCCGATCGACTGGAAACAGGTCAAAACCCTGGAAAGTGATCAGCAACTGTTGGTCAAGCAGGATGCCTATACCGGCGAGAAGGCAAAGGCGCTGCACGCGGCAGAGGACGGCAAGGTCACCCTGGCCAACGGCGATGGCCCTAAGACCGTGGAGCTGGCAAGTATCCAGCAGATGCTCAAGCCCAAGCCGGTAGTTGAGGATTTGGTGTGGAAAGGTAACGTCGACATGGCGCTGGATTATCAGCGGGCCGAAAAAGATACTGATGATTATGACGTTGGTTTCAAAACCACCGCGCGTCATGGTCGGTGGCGTCATACGGCTGAAGGTGAGTACAACCGCGAATTTCAGGATGACGTCGTCACCACTGATAACTGGCGTGCCGAATATTCTCTCGACCGATTCCTCACCGAGAAGTGGTTCTGGCAAGGGCGCGCGGTTTATAAGCGCGACAAGGTCGAAGAGCTCGCCCGTCAGCGCACCATCGGTACCGGCCCCGGTTATCAGTTCTGGGATAACGAACTGGGCGCCTTCTCCTTGGGCTCGCTCCTGAACAACACGGACTATGAGTATTCCAACGGCAAGAAGGAAAACTTCTACTCCCTGGCGATGAAGTGGGACTACAACCGCTATCTGGTCGGCAAGAAGGTTGAGTTCTTCACCAATGGCGAGGTCGGCAAGCCGCTGTCGGGCGTGGCGGATTACGCCCTCGATGCCGAGGTCGGCCTGCGCTACAAAGTCACCGATTGGGCGTCGCTGAACCTGAAAGCCGAGAAAGACATCATCAGCGGTAGCGATGAGGCTGACCTGAGCAAGACTCGATATACCGCAGGTTTTGGCGTGACCTGGTAACACTGAAAGATAAAAAGATCGCAGCCTTCGGCAGCTCTTACACAGGATTGAGGTACACCCTGTAGGAGCTGTCGAAGGCTGCGATCTTTTTTGGCCATGCAAAACACACAGGCACAAAAAAGCCCCGCTTTTAAGGGCGGGGCTTTTTACTAAAGCAGTTACAAGTTAGATAACTTGAACTTCTTCAGCTTGCATGCCTTTCTGACCGCGGGTAGCGATGAAAGAAACCTGTTGGCCTTCTTTCAGGCTTTTGAAGCCGTCGGATTGGATAGCTTTGAAGTGAACGAACAGGTCGTCACCGGATTGTGGAGTGATGAAGCCGAAGCCTTTTTCATCGTTGAACCACTTAACGGTACCGGTTTGGCGATTAGACATGGTGTAACTCCTTGAACAAAGATAACTGCGACGCAGGAAGAACCCTGGCCGAGACTGAGTGCAAAGAGCAGGAAAAATTCTTGTAGATGGTTGGATCGAAATTCAACATATCGTGTAGAGATTCTCAGTGACACAAGCAGCACAGTGGCGCCACCTTAACCCTTTTTCCGGAACGTGCCAATGGTTCTTGCGAAGGTTTCTCTGTTTTCATGACTGACGGTGCATCGAATAGCGGTGAAGGCCCGGAATTCACGGGGGATCGTCGAGAATTGTCTCCCGGACTTTGAACCCGGAGCGCCTGCCCGGTAAGATGCCGGACAGAATTTTTCCACCTCGCTATTCAGGACACCCGCCATGAGCATCAAATCGGACAAGTGGATTCGCCGCATGGCGCAGGAACACGGCATGATCGAGCCTTTCGTCGAGCGCCAGGTGCGCGGCAGCGACGATAGCCGTGTGATCTCCTACGGCGTGTCCAGCTACGGCTACGATGTGCGTTGCACCAATCATTTCAAGGTGTTTACCAACATCAATTCGGCGATCGTCGACCCGAAAAACTTCGATGCTGGCAGCTTCGTCGACATCCACAGCGACGTGTGCATCATTCCGCCGAACTCCTTCGCTCTGGCCAGCACCGTCGAATACTTCCGCATCCCGCGTAACGTATTGACCATTTGCCTGGGTAAAAGCACCTACGCGCGTTGCGGCATCATCGTCAACGTCACGCCGCTCGAGCCTGAGTGGGAAGGTCACGTGACACTGGAGTTCTCCAACACCACCAACCTGCCGGCGAAAATCTACGCGAACGAAGGCGTGGCGCAGATGTTGTTCCTTGAGTCGGACGAAGAGTGCGAAGTCTCCTACAAGGACCGTGGCGGCAAGTATCAGGGCCAGCGTGGCGTGACCCTGCCGCGTACCTGAGTCAGCCGTCTGACAAACCGTTGGAATTCCTGGGCGGGCGTACACTCTATGGAATGTACTGCTCCGATTCGCGCAAGGCGGATCGGGCCATCGCTCAGGAGTGCTTCATGAAGATCGATCCGCGAATAAGTGCCGAACTGGCAAGGCTTGAGCCCAATCAGGTTGGCGTGCTGGCCTGGTCCTTATTGGCACATCCGCCAGTCAGCATGGCAGGGGGCATCCCCGGTCAGCCTGATCCCGACACCCCCAACGAACAGCCGACAGAGCCCGGAGAGCCCACGCTGCCGGATGAGCCGCCTCCTGCGCCTGTTGCCTAAGATTCTGTAGGAGCTGCCGAAGGCTGCGATCTTTTGATCTTAAAAAATCAACATCAAAAGATCGCAGGCTTCGCCAGCTCCTACGGTGATCCGTAGCAGTGGGCGAAACCTGTGCTTATTTCAGGTTGCCGCTGAGGAATTGCTTCAGTCGCTCACTCTTCGGATTACCCAGCACATCCTCTGGCGCACCTTCTTCTTCTACCAGACCCTGGTGCAGGAACAGCACCTGGCTCGATACCTTGCGGGCGAAGCTCATTTCGTGGGTGACCATGATCATGGTCCGGCCTTCTTCGGCCAGGCCCTGGATCACCTTGAGCACTTCGCCGACCAATTCCGGGTCGAGCGCCGAGGTCGGTTCGTCGAACAGCATGACTTCCGGTTCCATGGCCAGTGCGCGGGCAATGGCTACCCGTTGTTGCTGGCCGCCCGAAAGGAATGCTGGGTACTGATCCGCGACGCGGGCCGCCAGGCCAACCTTGTCGAGGTAACGCCGGGCGCGGTCTTCGGCCTCTTGCTTGCTGCAACCCAGTACCCGGCGCGGGGCCATGGTGATGTTTTCCAGCACCGTCATGTGGCTCCACAGGTTGAAGTGCTGGAACACCATGGCCAGGCGGGTGCGGATCCGCTGCAGTTCATCTGCATCGGCCACGTGCATGCCATGGCGATCCTTGATCATGCGGATCGACTGGCCGTCCAGGCTCATGGCGCCGTCGTTGGGTTGTTCGAGAAAGTTGATGCAGCGCAAAAAGGTGCTTTTGCCTGAGCCGCTGGCGCCAATCAGGCTGATGACGTCGCCGGTTTTGGCCTTGAGCGAAACGCCTTTGAGCACCTGATGATCGCCATAGCTTTTATGCAGGCCTTCAATGGTCAATTTGTACATGGGGCATGCATCCTCAAGGCGAAAGTAGGTAGCCGCTGCGATAGGCTTCGGTGCCCGCGACGTGGGCGATCACCATGCCGGCAGTGGCCATGCGCCGCAGCGAACGGGCGTACATCAGCCCGGCGGCGGTGCAATGAACAGGGGTGACGCGATCATTGATCGGGTCGATGATTTCGGCGATCAGTTGCCCGGCCTCCAGGTATTCCCCAGGCAGGGCCGTGAACACCAGCAGCCCGCCCACCGGCGTCGCCACCGGTTCGACGCCGGCCAGCGGTGTGGCCGGGTAGGGCAGTTCCGGTAATGACGCCGGCTCACCGGCAATCGCGCCGAAATGAATCAGATAATCGATCAGCGCCTGGCAATCGAGGCTGGCCAGCGGGTGATTGACGTCACCCTGGCCGCGCAATTCGACGGTGACTGAAAAACTGCCCAGCGGAATCTCGAACTGCTCGCCGAAGCGCTCTTTCAGCTGCCACCAGAGCAGGGTGAAACATTCATCGAACGACTGGCCGCCAGAGTCGGTGGCCAGCAGGCTGGCTTCGGAACCGATGTAGCGCGCCAGCGGCTCGACCTGCGGCCAGGCCTCGGGCGTGGTGTAAAGGTGCGCCACGGCTTCGAAATCGCAATGCAGGTCCAGCACCATGTCTGCATCGCAGGCCAGTCGTTGCAGGGTCAGCCTTTGGGATTGCAGTTGAGTGCCTGCGGTCTGCCGCGCCAACGCCTTACGCAGGCGGTCGCGGATCAATTCAAGGTTGTGTTGCGGATCGTCGCCGAGCAAGCCTTCGATTTCGTTGCCGACTTCTTCACTCAAATCGACAAACCAGCGATTGAAGTTCTGCCCGCTTTCCAGCTCGTAGCGGCCCAGTGGAACGTCCATCAACACCTGTTCCAGGCCGACCGGGTTGGCCACGGGCACCAGCACTATTTCGCTGTGCAGCCGGCCGGCGGCTTCCAGCTCCGCCAGACGTTGCTTGAGGTGCCAGGCCACCAACATGCCGGGCAATTCATCGGCATGCAGGGAGGACTGGATGTAAATCTTGCCTTTGGCCGACTGCGGGCCGAAGTGGAAGCTGTGAATCTGTCGCACGGTCCCCGGCAGCGGGGCCAGCAGGTCATGAATCTGGTGGCGCATGTACGAGTTGTCCTAGTGAGTCGGCCCGAGGAAGGCCAGCCATCGGCGTTCGGCGAGGCGAAACAGGCCGACCAGTGCAAAGGTAACGGTCAGGTAGATCAGCGCGGCGATGCCGAACGACTGGAATGTCATGAAGGTCGCCGAGTTCGCATCACGAGCGACTTTCAATACATCCGGGATAGTCGCGGTGAACGCCACGGTGGTCGAGTGCAGCATCAGAATCACTTCGTTGCTGTAATAAGGCAACGAGCGACGCAGGGCCGACGGCATGATGACGTAGGCATAAAGCTTCCAGCCTGTCAGACCGTAGGCCTTGGCCGCTTCGACTTCACCATGCGCCATGCTGCGAATCGCCCCGGCGAAGATCTCCGTGGTGTAGGCGCAGGTATTCAGGGCGAAAGCCAGGATCGTGCAGTTCATCGCATCGCGAAAGAACGCATCGAGGATTGGCTGGGCACGCACGGCAGCCAGGCTGTAGATGCCGGTGTAGCAAATCAGCAGCTGGATATACAGCGGCGTACCCCGGAACAGGTAGGTGTAAAACTGCACCGGCCAGCGGACGTAGACCTTGGGCGAAACCCTGGCGATGGACAGCGGGATCGACACCACAAAACCGATGAAGATCGACGCGCTGAGCAGCCACATGGTCATGGCCAGGCCAGTGATGTTGTAGCCGTCGGTATAAAGGAAGGGTCTCCAGTATTCCTGCAAGAGTTCGATCATCGTACCGCCTCCCGGGAACCGGCGGCGTAGCGGCGTTCGAGCCAGCGCAGGACGACGTTGGAGGCACTGGTGATCAGCAGGTAAATCAATGCGGCAAGCACCAGGAAGTAGAACAGTTGATAAGTGCTTTTACCGGCGTCCTGTGCGGCTTTGACCAAATCGGCGAGGCCGATGATCGAAACCAGCGCGGTGGCCTTGAGCATCACCATCCAGTTGTTGCCGATGCCCGGCAGGGCGAAGCGCATCATTTGCGGGAACACCACGAGACGAAAACGCTGACCGCGTTTTAGGCCATAGGCGGTGGCGGCTTCGACCTGGCCCCGCGGTACGGCGAGAATCGCGCCACGGAAAGTTTCAGTGAAGTACGCGCCATAAATGAAGCCCAGGGTGATGACCCCGGCGCTGAACGGGTTAATTTCGATGTATTCCCATTCCATGAAATCGGTAAAAGAGGTCAGCCAGGTTTGCAGGCTGTAGAAAATCAGCAGCATCAGCACCAAGTCCGGCACCCCGCGAATCAGGGTGGTGTAGATCTGGGCCGGTACGCGCACCAGTTTGACTTTTGACAGCTTGGCACTGGCACCGAGCAGACCGAGCAATACGGCCAGTAAAAGTGACAACACCGATAATTTGATGGTCATCCAGGTGCCTTCCATCAGCAACGGACCGAAGCCCTTGAGGCTGAAGGCAGAGAGCCCCAGGTTTTGTAATAGGTTTTCGAACATAAATCAGCAACCTGATCGGGTAAAAAAAGCGCCCATCGCGAGATGGGCGCCGGGCATTATTTGCCGCTGTACAGATTCAGATCGCCAAAGTGTTTCTTCTGAATGGTGGCGTAGGTGCCATCGTCGTGTAACGCTTTGATACCTTTATTCAAAAGGTCTTTGAGGTCTTTGTTACCTTTAGAGATACCGATAGCTGTTTTCGACGGTAGCAATTCGCTGTCGACCGGCTTGCTGACTTCGTAGCCTTCGCCTTTTGGTGACTTCAAGAAGCCCAGTTCGGCTTGCAGCATGTCCTGGATTGCTGCGTCGAGGCGACCGGACATCAGGTCCGAATACACCTGATCCTGGTTCTGATAGGCCTGGGTTTTCACGCCAGCCTTGTCCAGCACGGCCTTGGCGTAGGCTTCCTGGATGGTGCCTTGCTCATAGCCGACGGTCTTGCCCTTCAGCGAAGCGACATCTTCGCTCAGGCCGGAACCTTTCTTGAAGACATAAGCGGTTGGGCCGGAGAACAGCTCGTCGGAGAAGTCGATGACTTTTTCGCGGGCCGGGGTGACGGTCATCGAAGAGATCACACCGTCGAATTTATTGGCTTTCAAGCCCGGAATCATGCCGTCGAAATCGCTTTCGACCCATTTGCACTTGACCTTCAGTTCGGCGCAGATTGCATTGCCCAAGTCGATGTCGAAACCTACCAGGCTGCCGTCAGCTGCTTTGGACTCGAACGGCGCATAAGATGGGTCAACGCCAAAACGCAATTCTTTGTATTCCTTGGCCAGCGCGGAGCCGGCAGCCATGCACAACGCCAGTGCAGAAAGGGTCAGCAATGCTTTTTTCATTATTCAATCCCTAAGAACCAATATGAGCGCTTGTGGCGCAGAAGTACTGTTACTGGAAAGCGTAAGACCTATTCAAAGTAGCAATTTCCGAACCAGAGTCCCGAACAAGCGTTTAAAAGGTAATACAAGAAGTGGCAAAGCGCGATGTGTGCACGAAAATGGGCATCGCCAAATTCCTGCGCCAGGGTGGTGCGTAGCGGCTTGCCCGCTGTAGCAGCTGTCGAGCCCCAGCGAGGCTGCGTTCGGCTGCGCAGCAGTCGTAAAATCAGAAACTGCGGTACGTCAGGCAATCCGCGTTAACCGGTTCACGACTGCTTCGCAGCCGAACGCAGCCTCGCTGGGGCTCGACAGCTGCTACAGCAGGCTTCGCCAGCTGATCAGTCCACAGAAATCAGGTCAGGCGAGCAAATCCTGCAACGTCGCCAAGCTGTCAGCGTCCTCCACCGACTTGTCCTGCCGCCAACGCAGCATCCTCGGGAACCGCACCGCAATCCCGCTCTTGTGTCGTTTCGACAGGGCAATGCCCTCGAATCCCAGCTCAAACACCAGGGTCGGCTTCACACTGCTCACCGGTCCGAATTTTTCCACCGTGGTCTTGCGTACGATGCTATCGACCTGGCGCATTTCTTCGTCAGTCAACCCAGAGTAGGCCTTGGCGAAAGGCACCAGCGTTCGCTCGCGGGCAGAGGGCGGGCCGTCCCACACAGCGAAGGTGTAATCGGTGTAGAGACTGGCCCGGCGGCCATGACCCTGCTGGGCATAGATCAGCACCGCATCGACGCTGAACGGGTCGACTTTCCATTTCCACCACACCCCCATGTCCTTGGTCCGCCCGACGCCATACAGCGCATCGCGGGCCTTGAGCATCATGCCTTCGACGCCCAACCTGCGGGAGGCTTCTCGTTGGCGGGCGAGGTCGAACCAGTTTTCACCGGTCAGCACGGGCGAGCTCAGTAACACCGGGTTTGCGCAGGTGAGGATGAGTTGTTCCAGCTGAGTGCGGCGCGTGGCTTGAGTCTGGTTACGCCAATCCTCACCCTGCCATTCCAGCAGGTCATAGGCCTGGACGACCACGGGCACTTCATCGAGGATTTTTTTGCTCAGCATTTTACGGCCGATCCGCTGTTGCAACAGGGCGAAAGGCTGCACGGAAGGGGACGACGGCGATTGTGGGTCGAAGGCGTCCTTGGTGCCTGGTTGTGTGGCTTTCCAGGCGACGACTTCTCCGTCGATCACCGTACCGTCGGGTAAGCTATGAACCAGGCTTTCCAGTTCGGGGAAGCGTTCGGTCACCAGTTCTTCACCTCGCGACCAGATCCACAGGCGCCCATCGCGCTTGACCACTTGGGCGCGGATGCCGTCCCACTTCCATTCCACTTGCCACTGACTGGCCGGTCCGAGCAGGGTTTCGAACTGCTCGACCGGGTGCGACAACGCATGGGCGAGGAAAAACGGGTACGGCTGGCCACCTCGGTGGGCATGTTCATCGGGTGATTCGGGGGCGATCAGCTTCAGGTAACTGGCGGCGCTTGGGCGGTTCGACAGATCGGTGTAACCCACCAGCCGCTGGGCCACGCGCTTGCTATCGAGCCCAGCCATCGCCGCCAGCGCGCGAGTGACCAGCAATTTGGAGACTCCGACACGGAAACTGCCAGTGATCAATTTGATGCACAGCATCAGACTCTGGCGATCCAGTTGCGCCCACAGGGCGGGCAAGCATTCGGCGAGGGTCAGCGGGGGCGCGTTACGCAGCGGCAGCAGTTTGTTTTCAATCCACACCGCCAGCCCGTCGGTAGAGGTGTGGTGCGTTTCGGGCAGCACCAGCGAGATGGTTTCCGCCAGATCACCGACGGCCTGATAACTTTCTTCGAACAACCAGGGCGAGAGTCCGGAAAACGCTGTTGCCATTTCCCGCAGTATTCGTACCGGCACCAATTGCCGAGGTCGTCCACCGGACAGAAAGTACACCGCCCAGGCGGCATCTTCAGGCGCGGCCTGGGCGAAATAGTTCTGCATCGCCGTCAGTTTGGCGTTGCTCGAGGTGGTGGCGTCGAGTTCGGCATACAAGTCGGCGAAGGCTTTCATGCCAGCACCTCAGCGCTCTCGGGTTCGAGGACTGTGGTGTCTTCATCATCGCCGTATTCGGTGCTGAAACTCATGGCATCGAGGCCTAGTTCGCGCAGATGGCGCACCAGCACTCCAATCGAACCATGGGTGACGATCACGTGTTCGGCTCCGGTTTGTTCGATGGCCCAGAGCAGGCCGGGCCAGTCGGCGTGATCGGACAGCACGAAACCGCGGTCCACGCCGCGCCGCCGCCGTGTTCCGCGCAAGCGCATCCAACCGCTGGCGAAGCCATCGCTGTAGTCACCGAAACGCCGTACCCAAGGGCTGGCACCCGCCGAAGGCGGCGCGAGAACCAAGGCTTTGCGCATCATCGGGTCATGTTTTTTTACGTCGCCGGAATAGATCGTTGGCGGTAAATAAATGCCGCTCTCGCGATAAATCCGATTGATGGGTTCAACTGCGCCATGTACCAGAATGGGACCGAGGCTGGCATCGATGCCGTGGAGAATCCGCTGAGCCTTGCCGAAGGAATAGCAGAACAGCACGCTGGTTTTGTCGGCTGCGGCGTTGGTCTGCCACCATTGATTGATCTCGGCAAAGATTTGCGTCTGGGGTTGCCAGCGGTAAATCGGCAGGCCGAACGTCGATTCCGTGATGAACGTGTGGCAACGCACCGGTTCGAACGGCGCACAGGTGCCGTCGGGTTCGGTTTTGTAATCCCCCGAGGCGACCCAGACTTCTCCGTCGTATTCCAGGCGCACCTGGGCCGAGCCGAGCACGTGGCCCGCGGGGTGAAAGCTCAGTTTTACGCCGCGGTGCAGCAATGGCTCGCCATAGGGCAGAGTTTGCAGATTGATGTCCTGGCCCAGACGCGCGCGCAGAATGCCTGCACCCGGTGCCGCCGCCAGATAATGTTGATTGCCACGGCGAGCATGGTCGCTGTGGGCATGGGTGATTACGGAGCGTTCGACCGGCTGCCATGGGTCGATATAGAAATCACCAGGCGGGCAGTACAAACCTTCAGGACGGGCGATAACAAGGTCCATATTGTTACCCAAATGGAGAGGCCTGCTAGCTAGGAGGTTTACGCGAGACGAGAAGTTCTATTTATTTTCGAGGAAGAATGGAGGCGTTAATCAGGCCGCTTTCGCGAACAAGCCAGTTAAGGTTTTTAGAGAGGAACATCGCACTTGTGGCGAGGGAGCTTGCTCCCGTTGGGGCGCGCAGCGGCCCCGAATCTGCCACCGAGGGAATCCAGATAGAACACCAGCGTCGGTTTTGCGACTGCTTCGCAGCCGAGCGGGAGCAAGCTCCCTCGCCACAATGGATATTCAGCATCAATGGGACCGACAGCATACTTTCGCGAGCAAGCCCGGTCCCACTCGAGGTTATTTGCCAGGCGTCAGCGTCAACCGCGTCTTGCCATACACCTTGTCAAAGTTCTGCGGCTGCATCGGCAGGCTCATGTATTGCCCCTTGAGCCATGGATCGACGCTGTCGAGATAGTGCGGGCTGGCCGGGTTGCCGGATTGACCGGTACCGTTCTGGCCCATCAGCGGTTCGGCCTGGCCGAAATCGACGATAAAGCGCATGGCCGGCGCCAGCGTGGTGTTGAAGTCCTGACCCCAGGTGAACGCAGCGGTGTTGAGTGTGGTGTGGTCGCCACCGGCCGCCAGTGGACCGCGTACGGTCTGGCCACTGGCGTTCTTCCACTCGTAGCGATGCAGTTTGCCCCACTGCCAGGCTTTGTGATCACCGCCCAACTGGCTGTCACCCGCGCTGATCGCGGCCGCGAGGCTACGGGCGAGGATCGCCGGTTTGTCTTCTTTCTGCGGGGTGCGCAGATCGTCCCAGAACGGACTGTCCTCACGCCCCAGCAGATGATCGGCCTGAGCCGCGTAAGACAACTTGCCGTTGGCGATAAAGGCTTTCCACGCCGGAGTGCTTTCCGGGCCCAGATCATCGAGGAAAATCTGCTTAGTGCTTTCCTGCAGGAACAGCTCGTAGATCGCCGCGTCGGCGGAGGTCGTGCTGAGTTTGCCGTCGAAAGCCATCAAGCGCGTATAAGCCTCACGAGCCTTGCCGCGATCGGCAACCGGCAGCGCTTCGATGGCCTGTTTGAGTGGCTGAGCCATGCCCGGCGCTTCAAACACCTTCTTCAGCTTGGCGGCGAAGGTGGTGGTCTGGTCGTATTGCATGGCGATCAGGCTACGTGTGTCGTGCTTGCCCACGCCCGCCAGTTCGGCCATGCGCTCGCCGCGCTCCGGCGCTGACCAGGAATTGGACAGCTGCATGCCGTAGCCATGGGGAATGACCCGCTGGTTGGCGGTGCCGAGCCAGCCTTGAGCCGGGTCCTGGTCATACGGATGGAGCATCGGGTCGGCGTAACCGTCCCAGTCGTAGCGACCTTCCCAGCCCGGCGACGGCAGCAAGCCTTCGCCTTCGCGACGGTTTGGGTAGCGACCGGTAACTTGCCAGCCGATGTTGCTGGCATCGGCAAACACCAGATTCAGGGCAATGGCGCGGATCTCACGGCTGGCGTCCGAGGCCTTCTCGACGCTCTGGGCTCGGGACAGATCGAAAAAGGCGTCCAGGGTTTTGTCGTCGGTGAAGTTCGGCGTCTGCAAGGCCAGGCCGAAACCATTCGCCAGCGCGGTGCCTTGAGCGCTGTTGAGCAGCGGCCCGTGACGGGTTTCGTACACGGCTTCGCGAATCGGCTTCTGGCCTTTAACGAAGTAGGTTTCGTTACGCACGATAGCCGGTTGCCATTTGCCGCTGACTTCGTAGGAAAGGCCATTGCCCTGACGTTTGATTTTTTCCAGGAACAGGTCCTGGTTGTCGCCCATGACCGTGGTCATGCTCCACGCCACTTTGCCGTTGAAACCACCGAGCACCATGGGTAACCCGGCAATGGTCACGCCGGAGGCCTGGTATTTCGGCGCGCGAATCTGCACGTAACTGAACAGCGACGGCACGCCCAGCGGCCCATGGCTGTCGCTGGCCAACAGGCTTTTGCCGCTGCGGCTGCGTTGCGGGGCAATCGCCCAGTTGTTCGAAGACGTGGCGCCCAGCAGGTTCAGGTCGGACAGTTGACCGATGGATTTGCTGATTTCGCTCAACCCCGGGATTTGCCCGTTGAGTTTGATGCCTTGAAGTTTTTCCGCTTCTGCGACTGGCAGTTTTTCGTCGGGAGCGGATGGCGCAAGCCACGCCAGTTTGTCGGTACTGACCGTCTGGGCCAGCATCAGCGAGGAAATTTCTTCCGGCAGGTTCGCCGATTGACTGAAATTCAGCAGGCAGAAAATCAGCGCCGAATCTTCCGGTTTCCAGTACTCCGGTTTGTAGCCAGTGGCCGCGAGGTCGGCAGGCAGTTTGTCGCGGTAGCGGAACAGGTAGGCGTTAACCCCACGGGCATAGACTTCGAAGAAACGCTTGAGGCGTGGCGAGGAGGCCTTGTACAGCTCACCCGCGCTTTTCTTCAGATTGACTGCACGCATGTAGCGGTCGGCGTCGAGCAGGTCCGAGCCGGACATCTCCGCCAGACGGCCTTGGGCGAGCAAACGCAGAGTGACCATTTGGCTGATGCGGTCGCTGGCATGCACGTAGCCGAGGGTGAACAGCGCATCGTGGAAGCTATTGCTCTCGATCAGCGGCATGCCCATGGCATTGCGTCGAATCGAAACGTTCTGCGCCAAGCCTTTGAGCGGTTGCACGCCTGAGGCCGGCGGGAGGGTGTCTTGAGTGTTCCAGGTCTGACAACCCGTCAGGCATAAAACACCGGCCACTGCTGCGGCAACGCCGAACCGGGGAAGAAAATGTGTGAGGGCTGGCGAGGCCATGGCAAAGCTCCTGCGGGGGTAGTGGTGCCCCGCCTCGAAAGTCGCTGTTCAGTGTTGACGGCGTCTAATGTCGTCAGACTGCGTTGCCGCTCCTCGCCATAGCGGGCTATGACTCGTCGCGGCGCCTTGCCTGACAACATTAGCCACTCGCCAAAACTGAACGGCTTCCGAGGCGGGGCACAATAAAGGCGCTACGTTAGTGAGCAGGAGGTGGGCGCGCAAGCGGGGTACAGATCTTATTTCGGGATTTAATTGTTAAACCCAAAAGATCGCAGCCTTCGGCAGCTCCTACGGGTGTACGCCGATCCCCTGTAGGAGCTGCCGAAGGCTGCGATCTTTTGATCTTTCTCTATCAGGATTTAGGCGGATTAATCTTGGCCACCAACGCATACGCCTTCAGCGTCGCAGGGCGGTTCTGGATGTGGTTGAACCAGCGCAGCACGTTGGGGAAGTCTTCCAGATTCTGGCTCTGCCACTTGTGAGAAACGATCCACGGGTAGATCGCCATGTCGGCAATGCTGTATTCGCTGCCAGCAACAAAGTCATTGTTGGCCAGTTGCTTGTCGAGCACACCATAGAGGCGGGCAGTTTCGTCGATGTAGCGCTTGATCGCATAGGGGATTTTTTCCGGTGCGAATTGGCTGAAGTGATGATTCTGCCCGGCCATCGGCCCCAGGCCTCCCATCTGCCAGAACAGCCATTGCAGCGCTTGTTGGCGACCGCGCAGGTCTTTGGGCAGGAACTTGCCGGTTTTCTCTGCCAGGTACAGCAGAATCGCCCCCGACTCGAACAGTGCCAACGGTTCACCGCCATCGGCCGGCTCATGATCGACGATGGCCGGGATTTTATTGTTCGGCGAGATCTTCAGGAACTCGGGTTTGAACTGGTCGTTCTGGCTGATGTTAATCGGGTAAACGTTGTACGGCAGGCCGGCTTCTTCCAGGAATATCGAAATCTTGTGGCCGTTGGGGGTGGTCCAGTAATACAAGTCGATCATGAAGTACTCCAAATCAAGAGACATCGTCAGGTACGGACAGCGACCGTCGGCATCAGGTCGTCCTGTTTGCGTTTGATGGCTTGCCAGTAGCAAGAGGTGATGCTGAAGTGCGGGGAATTCAATGCCCCAGCAGGAGAAAAGTCGGCATGGAGCTCAAGACAAACGCGGCGCTGATCATCATCGATCAACAAAAAGGCATCCTGCATCCCAAACTGGGTCGTCGAAACAACCCTCAAGCCGAAGAGCGCATCCTGGAATTGCTGGGACATTGGCGCCGAACCGGGCGGCCGGTGATTCATGTGCAGCACCTGTCCCGCTCAGAGGATTCAGTGTTCTGGCCGCAGCAATCGGGGGTGGAATTTCAGGAGCGTTTTCAACCCATGACCGGCGAGCAAGTGATTCAGAAGCAAGTGCCGGATGCCTTTTGTTCGACGAGGCTGGAGGCGCGTTTGCGCGAGACGGGGATCGATCAGTTGATCATCGTTGGCGTGGCGACCCACAACTCGGTGGAGTCCACGGCGCGAACGGCCGGGAATCTGGGGTTTGAAGCGTGGGTTGCGCAGGATGCGTGCTTTACCTTCGACAAGGCGGATTTT
This sequence comes from Pseudomonas sp. BF-R-26, assembly GCF_019947395.1. Classification (NCBI taxonomy): domain Bacteria; kingdom Pseudomonadati; phylum Pseudomonadota; class Gammaproteobacteria; order Pseudomonadales; family Pseudomonadaceae; genus Pseudomonas; species Pseudomonas sp. BF-R-26. The sequence continues at coordinate 185,222 of NZ_JAGYGK010000012.1, forward strand.
TTCGGTAACGCCCATTCAGCCGAGGAAGTGCATGCGATGTCGCTGGGTAATTTGCATGGGGAATATGCGACGGTTGTCGGCACAGCAGAAATATTAACGGCTGGCTGAAAACCTGTGGGAGCGAGCCTGCTCGCGATAGCGGTGATAGTTAATGTGCCGCCGTCATCGCGAGCAGGCTTGCTCCCACAGTTGATCGGCGGTGCTCACAATTTTGTGTGTTCACAAAAGATCCCTGTGGGAGCGAGCCTGCTCGCGATAGCGATTCAACAGGCGAAAAAAATATCCGCCCGAAGCATCAAGCGCCGTGGCACTTCTTGAATTTCTTGCCATTGCCGCATGGGCAAGGGTCGTTGCGGCCGACGTCTTTCAGGGCGTTGCGCACCGGTTCCTGGTGGGCGTGGCCGCAGTTCGGGCCGTGGACATGGCCATGGTCGTGATCATGGTGGTCGTGATGGTCATGATCGTGGTTGCAGTCAGGGCCATGGACATGGGGTTGCTGAGTCATCGGGGTCACTCCGGAATTAAATCGGCGGCGATTATCACGCCATTACGCGCCAGGTGCACGTAGTGCGCGATGAATAAACCGGTTTCCAGTTCACCTTCCAGACGATAGGGAATGGGTTGGTCGGGTTTTTTCAGCAATTTCACCAGGTCCCGGACTTTCGGCCAAAGGTTGGTGCGAATCGGCACTTTAAAATGAGCGCTGCGTTTGGGGCCGACCGTGAACCAGTGTTCGTGCTCACCTTCGGCCAGCAGTATGTCCCCGAGGTGAATGCGATATTCCAGGGCGCGCACCGTCAGGTCTTGGTCATTGGGATTGTCGACGCGAAAGTGCAGCAGGAACTTCTGCTCCAGTATTTTGGCCCGGACCACCTCGACCTTGACCAGATGCACTTGCGGCTCCGGCAAGTCGTCGCCGAACCACGACGCGCAGCCGCCGAGCCCCAGAAACAGGAGCAGGGTGAGCAGCTGTAATGCGCGCCGCTGGGTGTTCATGGTCGTGTTTCTCCCTTTGTAGCAGCTGTCGAGCCCTAGCGAGGCTGCGTTCGGCTGCCCAGCAGTCGTGAATCCGGCTGACGCGGTTTGCCTGAGGCACCGCAAGTTCTGGTTTGACGACTGCTTCGCAGCCGAACGCAGCCTCGCTAGGGCTCGACAGCTGCTACAGCGAACGCAGCCTCGCTAGGGCTCGACAGCTGCTACAGCGAACGCAGCCTCGCTAGGGCTCGACAGCTGCTACAGCGAACGCAGCCTCGCTAGGGCTCGACAGCTGCTACAGCGAACGCAGCCTCGCAAGCTCGACAGCTGCTACGGCCGAACGCAGCCTTCGGCAGCTGCTAAAGGGATCACCTCAAGCGCCAAAGTAACTCGCGCAGCACTTCTTGAACTTCTGCCCGCTGGCGCACGGGCACGCATCGTTACGCCCGGCCTTGAGTAACACGGTGGGGTCGATGAAATACCAGTGGCCGGCGTTCTGTACGAATGATGAACGTTCGCGGTGGCTGTGTTCGCCACTGCTGTCGTGCCAGCGAGCGGTGAAGGTGACGAAAGCGTGCTCCGGCTGACCGCCGAAAACCTCGGCGCTTTCGACCTCCAGGCCCAGCCAGGTGCTTTGGGCGCTCCAGTCGCTGATCGACTGGCGATCCAGGCCGGCCTGTTGTGCGGGCAGGGTGGTCGCCACCAGATAGTCGATCAACCCCAGTACATAGGCGCTGTAGCGCGAACGCATCAAGACTTCGGCGCTGGGAGCGGGGTGGCCGGCGTGGTAATGACCGCAGCAGGCATCGAGCAGCGTGCCGCTGCCGCAAGGGCAAATGGATGTACTCATTGGGTTACCACCAATATTTCCCGAAATTTTCCGGATTGGCCCAGAAGCGTGAGTTAAGCCAGTCGGGCACCTGTTTATAGTCAAGCAGATCATAGGTGAACAGGGTCAGTACTTGATCGTCGCGCTGGAAGCGTTCACTGGCTTGCAGCGCCAGGGAGAAAAAGTCCGTTTCCTGCCAACCGCATGCCGGTAAGTCGGCCAGTACCGCAATACGACTGGCATTAAGGTTACGTATGCCGCCAAGCAGATTCAGGCCGTCGCGCTTGGGCAAGTGTTCGAGACAATCGACCACCAGCGCCAGATCAAACCGTTGTGCTGCCAACTCGGCGGGCAGTGGCCCGGGTGCAGCAAAGGCGACGATGCTGTCCGGGTGCGCGAGCTTGAATGCCTCAAGCGCGGGGAATTCGCTAGCGCCAATCAGCAACAGACGCGCCGGGGCATAACGATCAAGCAAAGCGGCCAACGCCTGCTGGGGCGTGCGCGAAGAAATACCTGCAATCATCGAAGATCCTCAATCAGAGCGCCAAGACTAGCCTGCCCCAACGTCCGGGCCTAGTGTTCCTGTCTCGCGCAATTAACCAAAAAGCGGCGATCCTCCCTGAACATGGGGCAAAACAGCAATGGCGTATTGCTGGCGGAGATTAAAAGTCGGGTCTTTACTCCCTAGAATCGGTTTTAAGCCGATCCCTCAGGAGAAGAACTAGATGAGCATAATTCGGACAGCATTACCCTTGGTTCTGCTAACCAGTGTGTTGACTGGTTGCGCAGGTTTGCAGAAAACCGACTGGCCGACCTGTGCGGCGGTAGGTGGTGTCGTCGGTGCAGGGCTCGGCGCAACCGAGAGCTCGGCATGGGCGGGGTATGGCGCGCTGCTGGTCGGCGGCACGGCAGCCGCCTATTGCTGGGTGCACGGCGATGGAGATGAAGACGGCGATGGTGTGCTGGACAGTCGCGACAAGTGCCCGGGTACACCTAAAGGCGTGCGGGTCGATGCCGACGGCTGCCCTCCACCAGCGCCTGCGCCGGTGGTCGAGGAGGCTGCGGTGGTCAAGGAAGAAGTCATCGTTATCCGTGATGTGCACTTCCAGTTCGACTCGGCCAAGCTCACCCCTGCCGATAAAGACGTACTCAACACCATTGCCACGCGCCTGAAACAGGAATCCTCCAGCGCCCAACTGACCGTGACCGGTCATACCGATAGCGTCGGCAGCGATGCCTACAACCAGAAACTGTCGGATAGACGCGCCCATTCGGTGGTGGAATACCTGATTTCCCAAGGCGTGCCACGCAGCAGTTTCGTGACTGTGACCGGTGCCGGTGAAAGCCAGCCGGTGGCCGATAACAAAACTGCGGACGGTCGTGCGTTGAACCGTCGCACGGAAATCAAAATCAACCGCTAGATCCCTTGTGCTCCGCGGCTTGTACAGTCGCGGATGCGGGTCTTTACTCCTGTGTGACCGGTATGGGCCGGTGACACAGGAGCATTCACAATGAGCGTTCTCACAAGGACCGTCTTCCCGGTTCTGCTGCTTGGCAGTCTTCTGACCGGTTGTGCGACTCACAGCGATGGCACTGCCCCCCTCAATCAACGTACGTGGCCGATCTGCAGCGTCATTGGCGGACTGGTCGGTGGCGGTTTGGGAGCAATTGAAAGCAGTGCCTGGGCAGCGGGTGGAGCGGCGCTCGGGATCTTGACCGGTGGCCTGATCTGTTACGCCCAGGATGGCGATGAAGACGATGATGGCGTCTTCGATCGACGTGATCGCTGCCCCGATACGCCTGCCGATACGCCTGTCGAACATCACGGTTGCCCGCTGCCGCAATACCCGGCCAGTGTGAAACCTGTCGAACCACCGGTATCTGAAGTCATCACCCTGAACGGTAATGTGTTGTTCGCTTACAACCAATCCGACCTGATGCCCGAAGCGCGCAGTGAGCTGGATTCGCTGATGGCCAAATTGCAGAACGCCGATGTGGTGAGCGTTAAAGTCATCGGTCATACCGACAGCCAGGGTTCGGACGCCTATAACCAGAAACTGTCGGAACGTCGTGCCAGCAGCGTGGCGGCCTACCTGTTGAGTCAGGGGCTGGCGCCGAACAAACTCACCAGCGAAGGCCGGGGCGAAAGCCAGCCGGTGGCCGATAACGACACGGAAGAAGGGCGGGCGCAAAACCGTCGCGTGGAGTTGCACGTCAATCGTTAAGCTCCGTGACTAAGGCCTGTGATAGAGCCGTCGGACGACTATTCAGTGGGTCCGGCGGCCAAGTGGCGACCTTCCGGAAGAATTTTTTGTTGGCCTCTGGCTTATCCCGCGCGTAAGCCGTTACTGTGCGCGCAAAGAATAATTCTCAACGGGGGCGCGTATGAAGGTGTTTTGGGGGCTGGGAAAGTTATTGACCCTGCTGTTCTGGTTGGTGGCGCTGGTCAATCTGCTCATACCGTTTATCCATCCCTTTCACCTGCTGATCAATTTTGCAGGCAGCCTGTTGGCAGGGCTCCATCTTCTGGAGTTGGTGTTCTGCAACCGCAGCCTCAAAGGTCGAGCCCACCCTTGGCGTGATCGTCTGAAGATTGTCTTTTTCGGCGTTTTCCACCTGCAAACCATTCCGGCCCCGGCCGCTTCGAAGGCCTCCCATGCGTAAACGCTGTCTGCTCGCTGCACTTATCAGCCCATTGGCCTGCGCGCAGGTGGTGAGCGTCGAAACCAACTCGCTGATGCGTTTGCCCAACACCGCCAGTACCTTGCAACTGGAACGGCTGGAAGTCGCCGATTACGGCACCTTGCTGATTCCCTCGAACGTGACCGAAGTGACTGTCGGCGAACTGCGCCTGGGACGCGACGCGCGGATTGCCATTGTGCCGAGCGAACAAGCTCTGGCGTTGAAGGTCAGCCGTGCCGAGTTGGCCGAAGGCAGCCAGATCACTGCGCGGGGCGCGCCGGGGACTTACCTCAAGGCCGCTCGCTCCGGGCGCAATCTGGATGTGCAGATCAAAGCGTTGAACGCGCCGCAATTGTCCGTAGACGCTCGCGGTGGCGCGGGTGCTCCAGGTTTTGTCGGCCTTGATGGGGCTAATGGTCAAGCACCGGGTTGTACCTGGGGCCAGGCCGGTCGCGGCGCCGATGGCAGTAATGGCAGCGACGGCCAGTCGGGTGCGCCTGGGGCGCTGGTTCGGCTGGAAGTGCCGCGTGATTACCCGACGGAGCAGATCAAGGTCGAGGTTGCAGGCGGGGTTGGTGGCGCGGCAGGGCCGGGTGGCAAACCGGGAGCGGGTGGCAAAGCCAAGGGCTGCGTCGTCTATAAAGCCGATGGTGGCAAGAGTGGTCGTCCCGGCGCCGATGGCCAGCCAGGGCCTGCGGGAGTGGCGGGTTCGGTGAGCATTCAGCGGATGTAAGCCCTCAAGCAATTGTTCCCACCCTGTGGCGAGGGGGCTTGCCCCCGTTGGGTCGCGAAGCGGCCCCAAAACCAGCGACCCCATTCTTTCAGAATGAACGCGGTGACTGGTTTACGACTGCTTCGCAGCCGAACGGGGGCAAGCCCCCTCGCCACAAAAGCTCCCCCCAAACTACGTATTCCTCAAAACATTGGCCGAGCCGCAGCAATCGCCACCAGCGCCAACCCGACCAGCAGGTTAATCCCTACCAACCGCCGAATTTTACCCAGCACCGCCGCACCCGTCGGCCAATCCTGAGAGGCCACCGCGGTGCGCAGTTCCGGCAGCAGCAACGCCTGAATCCGGATAAACAGCGCCGTCATCACCACATACAATCCCATCATCACCTGCACATACCGCGGCGCGGCTTCAAATCCGGAGAACTGCAGATGAATCATGCCCACGCCGCTGATCGGCAAAAGCACCACGGCGATCCAGACCCAGCGGAAAAAACCTTGAAACACTTCCACCCACAGCTTCAATCGGGCAGGGCCTTCCAGCGCCTTCATCGCCGCGGGCCTCAAGACCATCCAGGCGAAAAACATGCCGCCGACCCACACCAGGGCGGCCAGGACATGCAGGGTATAAACGATGCCAAAAGGTGTCATTGAGGTACTCCGTTCTGCGCGGGATTAATTAGCGGGGTATGATAGCGGCCGATCCGAACCACTGAAAATTTATCCAGCGTTTTTTGCGCCCGACAACCAATGATCAGCACCGAACTCAAAACCACGATCCAGGGCGCCTACTCGCGTTTTCTCGAAGCCAAGAGCCTCAAGCCGCGCTACGGCCAACGCCTGATGATCGCCGAAATTGCCAAGGTCCTCGGTGCCATCGACACCGACGACGAAGGCCGGCGCAGTGGTGACCCCGCGATTGTCGCGGTGGAAGCCGGCACCGGTACCGGCAAAACCGTGGCCTACAGCCTGGCGGCCATCCCGACCGCGAAGGCCGCCGGCAAGCGTCTGGTGATCGCCACGGCCACCGTGGCCCTGCAAGAGCAGATCGTCTACAAGGATTTGCCCGACCTGATGCGCAACAGCGGGCTGAATTTCAGCTTCGCCCTGGCCAAGGGCCGCGGGCGCTACATGTGCCTGTCCAAACTCGACATGTTGCTTCAGGAAGGTCATGCGCAGACTGCCACCGCGCAGCTGTTCGAAGAAGAAGGCTTCAAGATCGAGGTCGATGAGGCCAGCCAGAAGCTGTTCACCAGCATGATCGAGAAGCTCGCCGGCAATAAGTGGGACGGCGACCGCGACAGTTGGTCGACGGCGCTGGAAGACGCCGATTGGGCGCGCCTGACCACCGATCACAGCCAGTGCACCAACCGTCATTGCCCGAACTTCGGCCAGTGCGCCTTCTACAAGGCCCGCGAAGGTATGGGCAAAGTCGACGTGATTGTTACCAACCACGACATGGTCCTGGCCGACCTGGCCTTGGGCGGCGGCGCGGTTCTGCCCGATCCGCGCGATACCATCTACGTGTTCGACGAAGGCCATCACCTGCCGGACAAGGCTATCGGTCACTTCGCTCACTACACGCGTCTGCGCTCCACCGCCGACTGGCTGGAAACCACCGCCAAGAACCTCACCAAATTGTTGGCCCAGCACCCGCTGCCGGGCGATCTGGGTAAATTGATCGAGCAGGTGCCGGAGCTGGCCCGGGAGATCAAGACCCAGCAGCAGTTCATGTTCAGTGCCTGCGAGCAAGCCGCCGACTTCAAACCCGGCGAAGACGTCGAAGGTCGCGAGCGGCCACGTCACCGTTTCGTCGGCGGGGTGATTCCCGAGCACATGCGCGAAATGGGTATCGAGCTGAAGAAGGGCTTTGCCCGCCTGACGGACCTGTTCACCCGGCTCACCGAACTGCTCAAGGAAGGCATGGACGGCGAGGTCAATATCGGCATCGCCAGCAACCAGGCCGAAGAGTGGTATCCGCTGTTCGGCAGCCTGTTGTCGCGTTCTTCGGGCAACTGGGAGTTGTGGACCGCTTTCACCGTGGAAGACCCGGAAGACAACCCGCCCATGGCCCGTTGGCTGACCCTGGCCGAAAGCGGTTCGCTGTTCGACATCGAGGTCAATGCCAGCCCGATCCTCGCGGCGGACATGCTCCGGCGCAACCTGTGGAACGTGGCCTACGGGGCGCTGGTGACATCGGCGACCCTGACCGCTCTCGGCACCTTCGACCGCTTCCGCATGCGTGCCGGCCTGCCCAAAACAGCCGTCACCGCGGTGGTCCCGAGCCCGTTTCATCATGCCGACGCCGGCGTGCTGCGGGTGCCGGACCTGAAAGCCGACCCGCGTGACGCGCCGGCTCATACCGCGGCGATCATCCGCGACCTGCCGCAACTGGTCGAAGGCTCCCGTGGCACCCTGGTGCTGTTCTCCTCACGCAAGCAGATGCAGGACGTGTTCGACGGTCTGGATCGCGACTGGCGCAAGCAAGTGTTCATTCAAGGCAACCTGTCGAAGCAGGAAACCCTGAACAAGCACAAGGCGCGGGTTGATGGCGGGGATTCCAGTGTGCTGTTCGGCTTGGCGAGTTTCGCCGAAGGCGTGGATTTGCCCGGTGCGTACTGCGAGCACGTGGTGATCGCCAAGATTCCGTTCTCGGTGCCCGACGATCCTGTCGAAGCGGCGCTGGCGGAATGGATCGAGGCCCGCGGTGGCAATCCGTTCATGGAAATCTCCGTGCCGGACGCCTCGCTGAAGCTGGTCCAGGCCTGCGGTCGCTTGCTGCGGACCGAAGAAGACCGCGGCACCATCACCTTGCTCGACCGTCGCCTGGTCACGCAACGCTACGGCAAAGCTATTCTCAATGCATTGCCGCCATTCCGTCGTGAAATTTCCTGATGCACCGGTGGGCAAATAGGCCCACCGCGTTGTCTACCTCACTGCCACCGCTTTTCCACTGGCCCATTGATGGTCGCTTGGGAGATCCACGTTCCTATGATTCGCCGTTCGTTGCCTGCTGTTTTTGCCTTGATGTTCGCAGCCCCTTTGCTGGCGGCCCCTGCCGGCCAGCAAACGTTGTTCAACTTTGTGCGTCCCGCCGACGTGGTCCAGGTGGCGACCCAAGACGCCAGCCTGCCGCAATCGAACGCGGAGCAAACGGCCGAAGGCGAAGTGCTGCGTCGCGTGACTTTTAATCCGGTCGCCCAGCCGACCTTGCGCCTGACGCCGCAGACCGGTGCCTGGGACTGGTCGCAGTCGGGTGTCATGAGCCTGCGGATCCAGAGCGCGATGAACTGGGCCGTGACCTTGTACGTGAAAATCCAGAGCAACGACGGCAAGACCCTGGTCAGCCGCGTCGATCTGCCGGCCGGCCCTGCACAAACCCTGCTGGTGCCACTGCAGCCGAGTTCACCTTTGAGCCAGGGCATGAAAGCCGGCCCGCCGATGCCGATCAACTTCGAAGGGCAGCGTATATTGCTGGCCAGCAGCACCGGTGAGCTGGACCGCAGCCAAGTGGTATCGGTGACCTTGTCGATGGATCAGCCGAAAGTCGCCCAAAGCATCCTGCTCGAGCGCTTCGGCGTGCAGGATGGCGAGGCGGTCACCAAGGCCGCTTATGGCGCTCTGGTGGATGCTTACGGCCAATCGACCCGGGCCAAGTGGCCGGAGAAGGTCAGCAGCGACGAGCAACTGAAGTCCGCCGCGGCCAAAGAACAGCAACAACTGAAAACCTGGTTGGCTGACCGCGAGAAGGCCTCGCTGGACAAGTTCGGCGGCTGGACCAAAGGCCCGGCGTTCAAGGCCAGCGGCTTTTTCCGCACCGAAAAGCGTGACGGCCGCTGGTACCTGGTGACCCCGGAAGGGCATCCGTTCTATTCCCTCGGCGTCAACAGCGTGAACCCGAGTGTCAACCAGACCTACGTCGCCGGTCGCGAGTGGATGTTCGAGTCCCTGCCCAAACCCGACGAGCCCCTTGCCAGCTATTATGGCGAAGGCGACAACCGTGGCGGCAATGGCGCCGATCAGGGCCGAGCCTACAACGCCGGTCGCTGGTACGATTTCTACGGCGCCAACCTGCAGCGTCTGTATGGCAAACCTTGCGCACCGGGCAGCGACACCAAGGCCGGTGTCGCCGAAGCGGCCAAGGCCGATGCGGTCGAGGCGGCGACCGATAAGGCTGCCGAGCAATCAGCCGCTCCTGCGGCGACCGAATCCGCGGCTGGTGTTGCCGACGCGGCCAAGACCGGCGCCGTTGAAGCGTCAGTCGAAAAAGCGGCCGAGCAAACGGCCGCCGAACCCTGCAAAGTGGTTTTCGACGAACAGCGTTGGGCCAGTCATACCCTCGATCGCCTGCAAGCCTGGGGTTTCAATACCCTCGGCAACTGGAGCGCCCCGGTGTTTGGCAACGCGGACCGAGTGCCATACACCTTGCCGCTGTCGATCGTCGGCGATTACGCCAGCATCAGCACCGGTACCGATTGGTGGGGCGGCATGCCTGACCCGTTCGATCCGCGTTTCGCCATGGCCACCGAACGCGCCGTGGCCATCGCCGCTCGCGACCATCGCGACGATCCGTGGTTGATCGGTTACTTCGCCGACAATGAACTGGCCTGGGCCGGTCCAGGCGATGACCCGAAGGCCCGTTACGCGCTGGCCTACGGCACCTTGAAAATGACCACCGATGTGCCGGCCAAACGTGCCTTCCTCAAACAGCTGCGTGATAAGTACCGCAACCAGGCGGGCCTTTCCAAAGCCTGGGGCATTGATCTGCCGGCTTGGGAATTGATGGAAGACCCGGGCTTCGTGCCGCCGCAGCCGAGCATCGAATACCCGGAAATCGAAGCCGATTTCAAATACTTCCAGAAAGTGTTCGCCGACACCTACTTCAAAACCGTCTCCGATTCGCTCAAGTGGCATGCGCCGAACCAGTTGCTGCTGGGTGGCCGTTTTGCCGTCAGCACCCCGGAAGCCGTCGAGTCCTGCGCGCAATACTGCGACGTGCTGAGCTTCAATATGTACACCCTGCAACCCCAGGACGGTTACGACTTCGCCAGACTGCGCAGCCTGGACAAGCCGGTGCTGATCACCGAATTCAACTTCGGTTCAAAGGATCGCGGCCCGTTCTGGGGCGGCGTGACGCAACTGGCGAAAGAAGAAGACCGCGGCCCGGCCTACGCCAACTTCCTCAAACAAGCGATGAGCGAACCGTCGATTGTCGGGGTGCACTGGTTCCAGTACCTCGATCAACCGGTGACCGGTCGCCTGCTTGACGGTGAGAACGGTCACTTCGGTCTGGTGGGCATTACTGATCTGCCGTTCCAGGGCTTTGTCGACACTGTGCGCAAAAGCAATTTGCAGACTGTCGATCAACTCGGCAAAGAGGCCGAGAAGGCCAAAGCCGAGGCGGAAAAAGCCACCGAGAACCATGAGGGCGAGGGCGGCAAGCAAGGTGCTGCCGACAAGGGGGCGGAGCAGGGCGCCGGCCATGCGGGTGGGCATTCGGGCAATGGTCATTGAGTCTGATACACCACAAACCCTGTGGCGAGGGGGCTTGCCCCCCGTTCGACTGCGAAGCGGTCGCAAAGCCTGAATTTGCGGTTTATCTGTAGAGACATGGGGGCGCTTCGCGACCCAACGGGGGGCAAGCCCCCTCGCCACAGGGATCGCACCATCGATGTCTGAGGCATTCTCAAGGCCGGGCGACCGCCCGGCCCAACCCTGTTCCCAAAACCCTCAAGGGCTGGAACAATGCGGGCCACTTTGTAGAGCGTTTATCCGGGAGAGTTGCGGGTGCAGATTCAGGGTCATTACGAGCTTAAGTTCGAAGCGGTACGCGAAGCTTTTGCGGCGCTGTTCGACGATCCTCAGGAGCGTGGCGCGGCGTTGTGCATCCGGATTGGCGGGGAAACCGTTCTCGACCTCTGGGGCGGTACCGCCGACAAGGACGGCACCGAAGCCTGGCACAGCGACACCATTGCCAACCTGTTTTCCTGCACCAAGACCTTCACCGCCGTGACCGCGCTGCAACTGGTGGCCGAAGGCAAGCTGCAACTGGATGCTCCAGTCGCTCGCTACTGGCCCGAGTTCGCTGCCGCCGGCAAAGAATCCGTGACCCTGCGCCACTTGCTCTGCCATCAGGCCGGCCTGCCTGCGTTGCGCGAGTTGCTGGCCCCTGAAGCACTTTACGACTGGCAGACCATGGTCGATGCCCTGGCCGCCGAAGCGCCATGGTGGACGCCGGGTGAAGGTCACGGTTATGCGGCGATCACCTATGGCTGGCTGGTCGGTGAGTTACTGCGTCGCGCCGACGGTCGTGGGCCGGGCGAATCCATCGTGGCACGGGTCGCGAAGCCTTTGGGGCTGGACTTCCACGTCGGCCTCGCCGACAAAGAGTTCCATCGCGTGGCGCATATTGCCCGTAGCAAGGGCAACCTCGGCGATTCCGCGGCCCAGCGCTTGCTGCAAGTGACCATGCGCGAACCGACGGCCATGAGCACCCGGGCCTTCACCAACCCGCCGTCTATAATGACCAGTACCAACAAACCGGAATGGCGGCGCATGCAGCAGCCGGCCGCCAATGGCCATGGCAATGCCCGCAGCCTGGCCGGTTTCTACGCCGGTCTGCTCGACGGCAGCCTGCTGGAAAGCGAAATGCTCGAGGAGCTAACCCGCGAACACAGCGTCGGCGAAGACAAGACTTTACTGACCCGGACCCGCTTCGGCCTGGGTTGCATGCTCGATCAACCGGACGTACCCAACGCCACCTACGGCCTCGGCCCACGGGCGTTCGGTCACCCGGGCGCCGGCGGCTCCATCGGTTTTGCTGACCCGGAATACGATGTGGCCTTCGGCTTTGTGACAAATACCCTGGGGCCGTACGTCTTGATGGATCCACGAGCCCAAAAGCTTGTGCGAGTACTGGCCACTTGTCTGTAAATCACGCTTAAGGGGGCCAGGGCCGGAACCCGAAAGCCTTTGTGGTTTCAAAGCGCTGTTTATCCGGGGCAACCCGGTCTGATTTTTCATTACTTCATTTTGTGGATATCCAATGTCATCCAATAAAACTCTCGCCCTGGCCCTGTGCTTCGCTATCACCGGTTGCGCACAAACCCCACAAAATGACGCAGACGGCGGCAGCTGGTGGCCGTTCGGCTCTTCCGACAAGGTTGCGACCAAAGACCCAGCCCCAGCCCCAGCCCCGCTGAAACCTGCTGCAACAGCACCCGTCGCCAAGGCTGACAGTGCATCCCCTTGGTACTGGCCGTTCGGTTCCGATGACGCTGCCGATAAAGTGGCCAAACTGGACGTGAAACCGGACGTTAAACCTGAAGCCAAGCCGGCCGTTGCAGCCAAGACTGAAGCCGATGCCGGTGGCAATTGGTGGTGGCCGTTCGGCGGCAAGGAGCAGAGCACCGCTAAGGCCGTGCCGATGCCCGACCCGAAAGTCACCCAGGCCTGGCTCGACGACTACGAACCGCGCCTGCGCGAAGCGATCAAGGACAGCAACCTGAAACTTGAGCGCCGCGAAAACGTGCTGGTCGTCACGGCACCGGTAGAAGGCTCGTTCAACCCTGATCGTCCGTCCATGCTGCTGCCGGTGACCCTCGGCCCGTTCACCCGTGTCGCGAAAATCCTCGAAGTCGATCCAAAGACTGCCGTGCTGGTACTCGGTCACAGTGATACGTCGGGCGCCGCACCGGCCAACGTGAAGCTGAGCCAGGAACGCGCCCAGGCAGTGGCGGCGATCTTCCGTCTCAGCGGTCTGCAGCGTGATCGCCTGATGCTGCGCGGCATGGGTGGTGAGGCTCCGCGTGCCGCCAACGACAGTTCTGAAGGTCGTGCCTTGAACCGTCGCGTCGAGCTGTTGGTGACCCCGGCAAATACCATGGTCGCGTTGCTGAGCAAGTACAACATGCCGGCTCCTGCACCGGTGAAAACTATGGTCGCTGCGCAAGACATCAAGCCAGTGGCCAAGCCTGTGACCCCGGCTCCTGCAGCGAAGAAAGCGGCTGTGCCGGCGACGAAAAAGGCACCGGCCAAGAAAGCGGCTGCCAAGGCTCCAGCCAAAAAAGCAGTGGTGAAAAAGACTGCGCCCGCCAAAGCCGCTGTCGACACCAAGAAAGTCGCTGTCGCCGATGACACAAAGAAGTGATTCGTTAACCAAAAGGAATGCGCCATGACCCGGCCCTTGGCAGATATGCGTCGCGACTACACCCGAGATGGCCTGACCGAGGCGCAAGCCCCGGCCGAGCCGTTCGCGCTGTTCCACCAGTGGTTTGCCGATGCGGTGAATACCGAGCAGGTGCCGGTGGAGGCGAATGCCATGACCCTGGCTACCGTCGATCAGGACGGTCGGCCGCATTGCCGCATCCTGCTGCTCAAGGGCCTGGACGAGCAGGGCTTCACCTTCTTCACCAACTACGAAAGCGACAAGGGTCAGCAACTGGCAGCCAATCCATTTGCGGCCATGACGTTCTTCTGGCCGGCCCTGGAGCGCCAGGTGCGCATCGAAGGGCGGGTGGTGAAGGTCACGCCTGAAGAGTCCGACGCCTACTATCAGGTTCGTCCTCTGGGCAGTCGTCTCGGTGCCTGGGCCTCGCCCCAGAGCCGGGTGATCGCCGATCGCGGCGAATTGGAAGCGCTGCTCAAGAACACCGAGCAACGTTTCAGCGATACTCAGCCTCACTGCCCCGAGCACTGGGGCGGCTATCGCTTGCTACCCGAGCGCATCGAATTCTGGCAGGGCCGTCCGAGCCGTCTGCACGATCGCCTCAACTACCGCTTGCAAGGCGCCGACTGGGTTCGTGAACGCCTGGCGCCGTAAATAGTCTACCGATCGGGATACCCTGCCGCAGCGGCCTCCAGCCACTGAGGCAGGTCCCGCCGCTTGATCTTCTGCGTTTGAGCGTTCGCCAGTTGCTGGAGCATAAAGGCTCTTTTCTGTTGGTCTTTACCCGCCAGTGACAACGCCAGATCACGGTCCATCCAGCGTTTGATCCGCACGTACAGCCACCAATGGAAGTACAAGCCGGCGACGGTCGTGACGACAATGATGAAGTAATCCATGAAAATCCTTGGGTCAGCGGCGCAGATTTTGTAATTTGACGCTACTGTGTGGTGAGTTCGAAAAAGCGCCTGTATCGGGCCTGAATGAAACCAATTTTATCCGGGTGAAGTCGTGACAGGCGTCAAGCTGCGGAGTTTAATGGATACCTGTCCTATGGAGTTTGATGCTATGCGTAAGTCTGTTCTGCTGGTTGCTTCCTTTTCCACGATGGCGATGTTGCTCACTGGCTGCCAATCGAGCTTGACCGGTGACTCCTACTCCCGTGACGAAGCGCGTCGTGTGCAGACGATTCGCATGGGTACTATCGAAGCCCTGCGTCCGGTGAAAATCGAAGGCACCAAAACCCCGATCGGCAGCGCTGCCGGTGCAGTCGTGGGTGGTGTCGGCGGTAGCGCCATCGGTGGCGGTCGCGGCAGTATCGTCGCAGCGGTTATCGGCGCCGTCGCCGGCGGCCTGGTGGGTTCGGCTGCCGAAGAAGGCCTGACCCGTACTCAAGGTGTTGAAATCACCGTGCGCGAAGACGATGGCAGCATGCGCGCCTACGTACAACAGGTTCAGGAAAACGAAGTGTTCCGTGTGGGTGAGCGTGTGCGGATTGCTACTGTTGATGGGACTAGCCGCGTTACGCACTAAGCGGGAATGTAGGGTGAAAGAAAACCCCGATCAGGTGAGCTGGTCGGGGTTTTTGTTTTAAGATTGGTATTGATTCAGAAATGCTTAATAAGCGTTGCAACTTAACTGAAAAAAATGCGCCGGATCAAAAACCGCCTTTCTCAACAGTTTCTCCAAAGCGTTAAGTTGATCACTTGTCAGGTCGTAGCCTTCCCAGCCTTGCTGTTCTACCGTCCATCCCATGATGGCTGCTATTTGCTCGTCGCATCCGCTGGGAAATTCTTCCGCGAATACAAGAAACTCTGTTTTTTTATCAAAGGCTTCAATTTTGTAGATCATGGGGGGCTTGTTACCAGGCTTCACTGTAATCAAACGCAATCTGATAGTCGTAAGTGGTCAAGGCGATGTCGTGTTGAAAAAAAGGCTGAATTGTAGCGACCCATTTTTCGATTACATTGAAACCGCCATTATTGATGTTGTTTTCCACCGGGATACCCAAGGCATTCAATACTGACTCATCATCGCCTAAGTCTTTGGACGATTCCTCGCCTTGGCACAGTTGGGTTTGCTTGTCGTACCACTCCAGTCTCAGTTTTAATCCCATCATTACCTCACAAATATTTTTTCCTGATGCTTCTTTCATCTTTCGGGTCTTCGCGCCGTTCACCTGTAATGGGGTCAAACGCTCCTAAGTGGGCTCCATCACTTGCGCGGTATACTTCCAATTCTCCGTGCATCGAATCCCACTCGTAAATTCTCCTGCCCTTGGCATCTATCCAACGTTCTCGAAGACCACCACCTCCTTGTATAGGATTCATTTTTTTTGCTTTTTTCAGGCCGGGAAACGCGGCGATTTGTTCTGTTTTCGGAGGTTTATGATAGCTATGCCCCGCTGATGGTAGGCCTTTACGTGACGTGTTGACTACGATGTATAGCGGCCGAACCCCCGAATCCGCCGGAAACACAAGAATGAAATCCTTGTACTCAGGCGGGTAAACCGGATTCACGATGATGCTGTCAGCCGCCTTAGTTGGCGGATAAACCCAGATGTGCGGCGCTTGTGGTGCGGCTTCCAAAGCGGGGATGCCGAGGACGTTTGAACCGTCCTCGGCCGGTGTCCAGATCAGCTCGATGCCGTCCCCAAGATCAGCCACTTGCTGACTGCCACGCAAGGTGAATTGCACGACATCGACCATTTCCCAGTCACGGTTTTTGCCGGTGTAGAAACCGTATCCCTTGAGACTGCCGTCAGCCTGTTGCTCGACTCTGAGGCGCACGCGAGTGCGCGCCTGTTTAAGGGCGCGTAGTTGATCTTCGGTGTAGAGCGAGCTGTCGCCAAGGCTCGACGGTATGACCAGGGCCACCAAGCCTGCCAAGGTGGCCGCAGCGCTGCTGGCGGCGACAGCGGGCAGTGCGGCGAACGCTGAGCCGGTCAAAGCAAAGCTGCCGAAACCTGCCGGAATCGCAGTGCTACTGATTTTCTTGAGCGGCACGACACCGCTTTCATCGGCCTCGCGAGCACCGAGCAGAACCAGCTCGCCGTAGTCTTTCAGGCTGTCAGTCGGAACAACGCTGGAGGGGTTCGCGTAGTCGATGATTGCGTCGGGCAGCTTGCAGGACTTGGCGAATACGCATCCCGCGCGGGCAACGTCGTCCTTTTTCGCAGTGACTTGAAGGCTGTCTTCGAAGATCTGCTGCCTGGCGAGCATGGCGTCGTAGGCGTTTTGCCTGGCGTCCCGCTCGGCCAATTCAGTGGCAGTCATGTAGCGGTGGGTGACGTGATGCCCGTCGCCTGATGGTGGGTTTTGAACCCGGGGAATGTCCTTGTTGCCAGCCACTGATTGTCCTTTCGCTCGTCCATCGGCAACCCCCGAAAGAGGGGCTGCACGACGTTAACGAACGTGGCTAATCGTGGCTGTAGGACGAATCCTGAATGTCGCTAAGAGTGTTCTCTATCGTTCAGGACTGCAGCGCAGTGCTTTTGCGACTCGCCGCCGCTGTCACCGCATAACCGATCAATGCCGCCAGTATCGAGCCGGTCAGAATCCCCATTCGATCCATCCCGGCGTATTCACTGCTGCCGGGCACGAAGGCCAGGGAGCCGACGAACAGGCTCATGGTGAAACCGATGCCGCAGAGGATCGCCACGCCCAGAACCTGACCCCAGTTGGCGCCTTGGGGCAGGGTGGCGATGCCGATTTTTACCGCCAGCCAGGTCAGGCCGAAGACTCCGATGGTCTTGCCCAGCAGCAGGCCGACGGCGATGCCCATCGGCACGTCGTGGGTGAAGCTTTCGACGGTCACGCCGCTCAGTGACAGGCCGGCGTTGGCGAAGGCAAACAGCGGCAGAATGCCGTAGGCCACCCACGGATGCAGGGCATGTTCCAGGGTCAGCAGTGGCGAAGGCTCAGCGTTTTTCGTGCGCAGGGGAATGCAGAAGGCCAGGGTCACGCCTGCCAGCGTGGCGTGTACACCGCTCTTGAGCACGCAGACCCAGAGGATCAGCCCGATGATCATGTACGGCCCGAGCTTGACCACGCCGAGTCGGTTCATCCCGATCAAGGCCGCGATGCAGGCCGCAGCCAATGCCAGGGACAAGGTCGACAGTGCGCCGGAATAGAAGATCGCGATGATGATGATCGCGCCCAGGTCGTCGATGATCGCCAGGGTCATGAGGAACAGTTTCAGCGACACAGGCACGCGTTTACCCAGCAGGGCCAGTACGCCGAGGGCGAAGGCGATGTCGGTGGCGGTCGGAATGGCCCAGCCACCCAAGGCGGACGGGTTGTCGCGGTTGAGGAACCAGTAGATCAGCGCCGGCACCACCATGCCGCCAATCGCCGCCGCGCCGGGCAACACGATCTGCGATGGTTTTGACAGCTGGCCGTCGAGGACCTCACGTTTCACTTCCAGGCCGATCAGCAGGAAGAACAGGGCCATCAGGCCATCGTTGATCCACAGCAGCAGTGGCTTGGCGATTTTAAGCGCGCCGATCTGAGCCACCACGGGGGTGTCCAGCAAGCCGCTATAGAGCCACGACAGCGATGAATTGTTGATGATCAGGGCGAGAGCGGCCGCGGCGATCAATAACAGACCGCTGGCAGCTTCCAACTGAAAGAAACGCGTGAACGTGCTACGCAGAGGCAAGGTCGCTCTCCATCGATGAATTCAAAAGGTGGCACACCCTAACCCGTACCGTTAGTTGTTAAAACAAAAGTTATATTCTTTTTTGTTATATGCCGTTACAACGCGGACGGTCAGCAAAGGCCTGAGCCTAGCAGTTGCCGGACGTATTGGACCTCAGCTGTATCTGTGCATGATGTAGGTTCTTTCCTAAGCTTGTGGGCTGAGCCTTGCGACAAGGCCGACTCATTGCCTGATTCAACGAGAAAACCATCATGAGCGACAACCGACAGTGGGCCCGCGAAGCCATCCGGATTATCGAAGCCGACTTCCAGCGCAGCGCTGATACCCATCTGATCCCCTTGCCGCTGCCGGGGTTGCCGGGCATCGAGTTGTACTTCAAGGATGAGTCGAGCCATCCCACCGGCAGCCTGAAACACCGGCTGGCGCGCTCGTTGTTCCTCTACGCCCTGTGTAACGGCTGGCTCAAACCCGGTGCGCCGGTGATCGAAGCCTCCAGTGGTTCGACGGCGATTTCCGAGGCGTACTTCGCCCGCTTGTTGGGGTTGCCGTTCATTGCGGTGATGCCCGCGACCACGTCCAAGGAAAAGATCGCGCAGATCGCTTTCTACGGTGGCAAGAGCCATCTGGTGGACGATCCGACGCAGATCTACGCCGAATCCGAACGCCTGGCTCGCGAACATGACGGGCACTTCATCGACCAGTTCACTTACGCCGAACGCGCCACCGACTGGCGGGCGAACAACAACATCGCCGAATCGATCTTCCAGCAGATGCGCTTCGAGCTGCACCCGGAACCGAGCTGGCTGATTTCCAGCCCCGGCACCGGCGGCACTACCGCGACGCTCGGTCGTTATGTGCGCTATCGCCAGCACTGCACCCGCGTGCTGTGCGCCGATGCTGAGCGTTCGGTGTTCTTCGATTATTACCAGACCGGCGATGCCAGCCTGCGCCTGGATTGCGGGTCACGGATTGAAGGCATTGGTCGGCCTCGGGTGGAAGCGTCGTTCCTGCCCAAGGTGATCGATGCGATGGTCAAAGTACCGGACGCGTTGTCGCTGGCGGCCATGCATTATCTGGCGCAGCGTTTGGGGCGACGGGTCGGCGGATCGAGCGGGACCAACCTGATCGGCGCCTTGATGGCAGCCCAGCAGATGGTGGCGGCGGGGGAGTCGGGGTCGATCGTGGCGATTTTGTGCGATGGCGGCGAGCGCTATGCCACCACCTATTACGATCAGGCCTGGCTCAAGGCCCAAGGGTATGAGTTGAGTGGTTTGATGGATGCCGTGGCGGCGAGTGTCGAGCGCGGCGAGCCGCTGCCGGCCAGCGTGTTGCGCGCCAATATCTGAGATGTTTCAGACACTGAAGACCCTTGTGGGAGCCGGGCTTGCCCGCGATGGCGGATTCAAATTCAACAGAGATGTTGACTGATCCACCGCTATCGCGGGCAAGCCCGCTCCCACAGGTAATGTGTTGTTTCGGTATTTGTGTATCAGGCCTCCAGGCCAAGAATGTCTCGGGCCACCGCTTCGGCAATCCGAATGCCATCGACACCCGCCGACAAAATCCCGCCCGCATAACCCGCGCCTTCACCGGCCGGGAACAAGCCTTTCACGTTCAGGCTCTGCATCGACTCGTTACGGGTAATCCGCAGCGGCGATGACGTGCGCGTCTCGATCCCGGTCAACACGGCGTCGTGCAGCGAGTAGCCACGAATCTGCTTCTCGAACGCCGGCAAGGCTTCGCGAATCGCTTCGATGGCGAACGCCGGCAAAGCCAGGGCCAAATCACCCAAGGCAACGCCCGGTTTGTAGGACGGCTCGACGCTGCCCAATTCAGTCGATGGCTTGCCTGCGATGAAGTCGCCAACCAGTTGCGCCGGCGCTTCGTAATTGCTGCCGCCCAGCACAAAGGCGTGGGATTCCAGGCGTTCCTGCAACTCGATGCCAGCCAACGGGCCACCTGGATAATCGACTTCCGGGGTGATCCCGACGACGATCCCGGAGTTGGCGTTGCGCTCGTTACGCGAGTACTGGCTCATGCCGTTGGTGACCACGCGGTTCGGCTCGGAAGTCGCCGCCACCACGGTGCCGCCCGGGCACATGCAGAAGCTGTAGACCGAACGACCGTTGCTGGCGTGGTGCACCAGTTTGTAGTCGGCAGCGCCGAGTTTCGGGTGCCCGGCGTATTTGCCCAGGCGCGCGCGGTCGATCAGCGATTGTGGGTGCTCGATGCGGAAACCCACCGAGAACGGCTTGGCCTCCATGTACACGCCACGGCCGTGGAGCATGCGGAAGGTGTCCCGGGCGCTGTGGCCGAGGGCCAGAATCACGTGTTTCGAATGGATCTGCTCGCCGCCATTGAGCTCGACACCGACCAGTTGGCCGTCCTCGATCAACACATCGGTGACGCGCTGCTGGAAGCGCACTTCGCCGCCCATGGCGCGAATCTGCTCACGCATGTTTTCGACTACACCGGTCAGACGGAACGTACCGATGTGCGGTTTGCTGACGTAGAGGATTTCTTCCGGCGCGCCGGCCTTGACGAACTCGTGCAAGACTTTGCGACCGATGAATTTCGGGTCTTTGATCTGGCTGTAGAGCTTGCCGTCGGAGAACGTCCCCGCGCCGCCTTCACCGAATTGCACGTTGGACTCGGGGTTGAGCACGCTTTTACGCCACAGGCCCCAGGTGTCCTTGGTGCGCTGACGCACTTCGGTGCCGCGTTCGAGGATGATCGGCTTGAAGCCCATCTGCGCCAGCAGCAGGCCGGCGAAGATTCCGCACGGGCCGAAACCCACGACGACAGGACGTTGCTCAAGATCAGCCGGCGCCTGGCCGACCACTTTGTAGCTGACATCCGGCGCCACGTTGACGTTACGGTCATCGGCGAATGTGTGCAGCACCGACGCCTCATCGCGAACGTTAAGGTCGATGGTGTAGATGAAGCACAGTTCGGAGGACTTTTTGCGCGCATCGTAGCTGCGCTTGAACAAGGTGAAATCGAGCAGGTCATCACTGGCGATGCCCAGGCGCTGCACGATGGCAGGGCGCAGGTCTTCTTCGGGATGGTCGATCGGCAGCTTGAGTTCGGTGATTCGTAACATGACGGGATCCGGTTCGCGGGGCGCACAACTGCGCCAAGGCGTTTGAAGCCCGCGATTATAAGCCTCAAAGGATGATTCCCGTGAGGCAAAAACGATCAGTCGTTACGCGATCCGCCAAAATACCCACAGCCGCGTTGCACCTGGCCATCGATGCGCAGCTCGGCGCTCATGTGCTGCACGCTGCCGGTGCTGCTGTCGACACAACGTTGCGGCGCGACCCAGAGCTCGATGCGCTGATTATTGGCTTCGGTGCTGAGGTTGAAGCGGCCGTCGCCCAGTTGCTCTTCAACGTACGGCAGGGCCAAGGGCGGCTGGCCGGCGCGGTCGATGACCATGCCTTTGCCACTGACTTTGACGTTCCATTCAGGGCCATGGCCGGCGGCGCGCAGAGTCAGCTGTTTGAAATTGGGATCGTCGCACGCTGTGCCCGAGCGTTCGACTCGGTACAGCTGCTCCAGATCGAGCCGGCTATCGGCACCACCGGCAACGATCCGGCCACGCACGTCGGCAAACAACTTGCCTTGGTCGTCGGCCAGGGCCGCGGCCTCTTGCAGGACGCTGGTGCCGCCGGTGTCGTTGACCACATAACTGCGCTGCTCATTGCACGGCTGGAACAGCAACTTGCCGTCGGCCGCCGTCAACTGGCCCTGCATGCGGGTCTGGCCCACATGGGAAGCACTTTCGCGCGGGCCATCAAGCAACTGGCAGGCGGCGAACAGCGGAAGCAGGGCAACAAGCACTAAGGAACGGGCAACACGCATCTTTGAGTCTCCTGACAAGTGTCGCCACGTTACTTAGCCTGACCGTTCATCACAACCCTGCAATGTCCTCGCGTTCCTACGGGTCGTGTTTGGTTTAGCCGACGCGGTAAGTCTGGCCGGTCTGTAAGCCTTCCACGCTTTTGGCGTAGGCCAGCGCTACTTCGGCGGCGGGAACCGGTTTGAAACCACGAAAGTACGGGGCGTAGCTGCCCATTGCTTCGACTAGCACATTCGGGCTGACCGAGTTGATGCGCAAGCCGCGCGGCAGTTCGATCGCCGCTGCACGGACGAAGCTGTCCAGGGCGCCGTTGACCATGGAGGCTGAGCTGCCGGTACGAATCGGATCGTGGCTGAGGATGCCGGTGGTGAAGGTGAATGATGCACCGTCATTGGCGAATTCCCGGCCGATCAGCAGCAGGTTGACCTGGCCCATCAGCTTGTCCCGCAAGCCGAGCTCGAAGTCTTGTTCGGTCATAGTCGCCAGCGGCACGAAGTTGACGCTGCCAGCGGCGCAGATCAGGGCATCAAAGTTGCCGGTCTGTTGGAACAATTTGCGGATCGAGGCGCTGTCACTGATGTCGACCTGGAACTCACCGCTTTTACGGCCGATACGGATGATTTCGTGGCGCTGGGACAGTTCATGGTCAATCGCCGAGCCGACGGTGCCAGAGGCGCCAATCAAAAGAATTTTCATCGTGCTGTACCTGAATGGGTTGGATTTAAATTTAAGTTTAGAGTGGTTTTTTCCATTGATAAGCGGGCTAATAGGCAACCTTTGGTTTTCAAATGGAAACAATCCCATGAGCGAAATGGACGATCTGGCGGCATTCGCGGTGTTGATCGAGGCGGGCAGTTTCACCTTGGCCGCCCAGCAACTGGGTTGCAGCAAAGGGCAACTCTCCAAACGCATCAGCCTGCTGGAAACGCGGTTTGCTG
Source organism: Pseudomonas sp. BF-R-26 (assembly GCF_019947395.1). Lineage (NCBI taxonomy): Bacteria > Pseudomonadati > Pseudomonadota > Gammaproteobacteria > Pseudomonadales > Pseudomonadaceae > Pseudomonas > Pseudomonas sp. BF-R-26. The sequence goes on from NZ_JAGYGK010000012.1 coordinate 208,060, forward strand.
TGGTGTTGCTGCAACGCACCACGCGCCGCTTGAGCCTGACGGCGGCGGGCGCGGCGCTGTTGCCGCAAGCCCAGGCGCTGGTGATTCAAGTCGAGCGGGCGCGTCAGGCTTTGGCGCGGTTGAAAGACGACATGGCCGGCCCGGTGCGGATGACGGTTCCGGTTTCACTGGGGGAAACCTTCTTTGACGGCGCGCTGCTGGAGTTTTCCCGGCAGTACCCCGAGGTGCAGATCGAACTGGAGCTCAACAATAACTACCGTGACCTGTCCCGGGACGGTTTCGACTTGGCGATCCGCTCGGAAGTGGCCAACGACGAACGCCTGGTCGCCCGCCCGCTGCTGGCCTGGCACGAGATGACCTGCGCCAGCCCTGCGTACCTTGAGCGATTCGGCGAGCCACTGACGCCTCAGGCGCTGGCTGAACACCGCTGCCTGCTCAACAGTCATTACAGCGGTCGCGAAGAATGGCTCTATCACCAGCAGCACGAGTTACTGCGGGTGCGAGTGTCGGGGCCGTTCGCCAGCAACCACTACAACCTCTTGAAGAAAGCCGCGCTGGCGGATGCGGGCATTGCGCGTTTGCCGTCGTACTTGCTGCAAGAGGAGTTGGCTGACGGGCGTTTGCGCTGGCTCCTGCGCGATTATCAGACCCGCAGCATGCCGATGTACCTGGTGCACCCGTATCAAGGTGGTTTGCCGAAGCGCACCCAAGTGCTGGCGGATCATCTGATGGGTTGGTTCAAGCGCAGTGGCGAGGCATTGGATCGGCTTCAACGATGACGTCTCACCACGCAACCCCCTGTGGGAGCGAGCTTCTGTGGCGAGGGGGCTTGCCCCCGTTGGGTCGCGAAGCGGCCCCAAAAGCTTTGCGACTGCTTCGCAGCCGAACGGGGGCAAGCCCCCTCGCCACAGAAGCTCGCTCACACAGTGGGGCTTCATTGTCTGGAGTTCTGAGGTAGGGATTAGCGGGCGTAACGTCGGGCAATCAGATGATCAATCGACAACTTGCCCGGTCCGGTCGCCATCAAGTACAGCAACACCGCCGCCCAGGTGCCGTGAGTCGGATAGGCATCGGGATATACAAACAGCTGAATAGTCAGCGTCATACCCAGCAGTGCCAGCGCCGAAAAACGTGTGGCGAAGCCGATCAGAATCAGCACCGGAAAGAAATGCTCGGCGAAGGCCGCCAGGTGCGCCGCCAGTTCCGGGGAGAGCAACGGCAGGTGATATTCGCTCTGGAACAACGGAATAGTCGAGTCCGCCAGCCTTGGTACGCCGAGTTGAAAGGTGCCGTCGATCAAGTCGATGGCCAGGCCTTCCACCTTGGTTTGCCCTGACTTCCAGAACACCGCGGCAATGGAAAAGCGCGCGATAAAGGAGATCAGGCTGTGGGGGATTTTTTCCAGCAGCGCGATGACGCGGGCGATGGGGTTCCAATGGGTGTTCATGGCGATACCTGATTGTGGTGTAAATGGGTAATGACGTTGTGGCTGATGAGCAGCGCCAGGGTTTGGCTGAGGTCGAAGGCGGGCGCTGTCTCTAACGCTTGGGTCAGGGATTGGCCGTTTTGCAGGTGCTGAATGAAGATGCTGGCGCCGTGGTCGATGGCAAAGACCTCAACCTCCAGACCATTGCGCAACACCAGCGCGTTTTGCCCGTGGTCGAGGTCGATTCCGGCCAGCGTCGCGTCCTGTTGATGCGCGGCCCAGATCGCAACCACGGCAAAAGCTGAAGTCAGCAGATTCAGGGAGGGATGAAACCCCACCGTCAGCTCGCTCAGCGCCTGCGGGTCCGATAGCGCGGCGGCGATCTGCTCATGGCGCAAGGGCTGTGCATCGGCGGCGTGATAGGCCTGAACGCGCAACCGCTCCAGCCGCGCCATGTCGGCCAGATAAGGCACGCTGGCTGCCGGTTCAAAGCTATCGATGAACTCGGCGAAGTCCTTGCCGTAGTCGTTGATGAGTGGGCCTTGAGGCGGGCAACGCTGCACATACAACCCCGCCATCGCCCGGAAAAAATCATCACCGACTAACTGCAAAAGCACTGGGTAGCTATCCGCCAATGCGTTGATCAGCGAGCTCTGCACATTGTTGCGATACACCGCGAAACGGCTGGCCGGATCGGCGCCGTTGGCACTGAACAAGCCGTCAGGGCAGGGCCGTTGCGGATCGAGCAGGGCGGCGGCAAACGCGGCTTGAGTGCTCATGATCGGCCCCGCGCGCAATGCAGCAACTCGTCAGCCTGGCGGGCTTCCGCGTGCAGCACGCTGAAGGCCGGTAATTGGTTGTCGCGTTCGATCAACGTGGCAATCGGGCCAACTCGATCCAGCACCTGCCTGTACAGCGCCCATACCGCGTTATCGATGGGCGCACCATGATCGTCGATCAGCAGACGGTCGCCGAGGCTGTCGGTGTCTTCGGCAAACCCTGCCAGATGAATCTCTCCCACCGCCTGCAGCGGCAGCGCGTCGATATAGGTCAGCGGATATCTTTGGTGATTGATGCAGGAGACGTAGACGTTGTTGACGTCCAGCAGCAGGCCGCAGCCAGTGCGGCGAATGACTTCGCTGATGAAATCAGCTTCATCCATGGTCGAGCGCTGGAACGCCAGATACGTCGCTGGGTTCTCCAGCAGCATCGGGCGTTTGAGGGTGCTCTGCACCTGATCGATATGCTCGCAGACGCGGTTCAGCGTTGGCACATCGTAGGCCAAGGGCAGCAGGTCATTGAGGAATACCGGGCCATGGCTGGACCAGGCCAGATGTTCGGAAAAGGACTGGGGTTGATAGCGTTCGATCAGCGCGGCAAGTCTTTGCAGGTGCTGATTATCCAGCGGACCTTCGGCACCAATGGACAGGCCGACGCCGTGTAGCGATAGCGGATATTGCTCGCGGATCAACCCCAGAAAATGATGAAACGGGCCGCCGGCCACCATGTAGTTTTCGGCGTGGACTTCGAAGAAACCGATGTCCGGTTGTGCACCGAGCACTTCACGAAAGTGCTCGGTCTTGAGCCCCAGCCCGGAGCGGGGCGGGAGCCCGGAAGATGAATGGTTCATGGTCGACACTCAGGCTGGGTTCTGATTACGACTTGGCTTTGTAGGCTTCCATCTGGCCGAAACCGGTTGGCGAGGTTTTGCTCATCGTGGTGGTGCAGGTGCCCTTAGGGACGAGTTTCCAGGCATTGGCCTGGTAGTCGGTTTTTGCAGTGCCGGCGCAAGTGGTGCCAGCGCCTGCGGCGCAATCGTTGTGACCTTTCATGGCCACGCCGAAGCATTTTTCCATGTTGTCGTCAGCGGCATGGGCAGTGGAGACAGCGGCGATGCTCAGGGCAGAACCGAGGGCCAGAACCAGGGCGGTGGCGGACAGGGTGCGGGTGGTAGCAGTCATGATGTTTCTCCGAAATTGAGCTTGGATTGGCAAGCGTTTGTGCTTGCTTACTGCTCTAGAGAAACGACAGGGCGATGCGTTACAGCTCACCCCAAAACTTTTTCAGAAATTCTCAAAACACACGAATTCCCTGTGGGAGCGAGCCTGCTCGCGATAGCGGTAGATCAGCCAACATCTCTGTGAAGGTGAAAACGCCTTCGCGAGCAGGCTCGCTCCCACAGGGGATTTTCATCGTTGCTGAGTTTGTGGCAGGCATAAAAAAACGGCCGGGAGGGCCGTTTTTTTGTTTACCGCTAAGGCTCAACCACCCAAATACGCTTCGCGCACTTTCGGGTCGGTCAACAGCGCTTCACCTGTCCCTGTCATCACTACACGGCCGTTTTCCAGCACGTAGGCACGGTCGGCGATTTTCAGGGCCTGGTTGGCGTTTTGCTCAACCAGAAACACCGTTACACCGTCCTTGCGCAGCTGTTCGATGATGTCGAAGATCTGCTGGATGATGATCGGTGCCAGGCCCAGCGATGGCTCGTCGAGCAGCAACAGCTTGGGCTTGCTCATCAGCGCACGGCCGATGGCGAGCATTTGCTGTTCGCCGCCAGACATGGTGCCGCCGCGTTGGGCGAAGCGTTCTTTCAGGCGTGGGAAAAGTCCGAGGACCTTGTCCATCTGTTCCTGGTAATCGCCCTTGTCGGTGAAGAATCCGCCCATGGCGAGGTTCTCTTCCACGGTCAGACGGGCAAACACCCGACGACCTTCCGGAACCACGGCGATGCTTTTACGCATGATGTGCGACGAGTCCTGGCCGACGAGCTCTTCGCCCATGTAGCGGATGCTGCCGCTGTGGGCTTGCGGCGAACCGCAGAGGGTCATCAGCAGGGTCGACTTGCCGGCACCGTTGGCGCCGATCAGGGTCACGATCTCGCCCTGGCGGACTTCGACGTTGACGCTGTGCAGCGCCTGGATCTTGCCGTAGAAGGTGGAAACGTTTTCGAACTGCAGCATTTACGCTTCCCCCAGGTAGGCTTTGATCACTTCAGGATTGTCGCGGATCTGTTCCGGCGTGCCGTCGGCCAGGGGCGTGCCCTGGTTGATCACGACGATGTGGTCGGAAATGCTCATGACCAGTTTCATGTCGTGTTCGATCAACAGTACGGTGACGTTGTGCTCTTCACGCAGCATGCTGATCAGCGCTTTGAGGTCTTCGGTTTCCTTCGGGTTCAGACCGGCTGCCGGTTCGTCGAGCATGAGGATTCGCGGACGGGTCATCATGCAGCGAGCGATTTCCAGACGACGTTGCTGACCGTAGGCCAGGGTGCCGGCCGGACGGTTGGCGAACTCCTTGAGGTTGACCTTGTCCAGCCAGTACTCGGCGAACTCCATGGCTTCACGTTCGCTTTTGCGAAAGCCCGGCGTCTTGAACAGACCGGCCAGGAAGTTGGTGTTCAAGTGACGGTGCTGGGCGATCAAGAGGTTCTCGACCGCGGTCATGTCCTTGAACAGCCGCACGTTCTGGAAGGTGCGCACCACACCTTTGAGGGCGATTTTGTGGCCGGGCAGGCCTTCGATTGGCTCGCCGTCCAGCAGGATGCTGCCGCCGCTCGGTTTGTAGAAACCGGTCAGGCAGTTGAACACGGTGGTCTTGCCGGCGCCGTTGGGGCCGATCAATGCCACCACCTGTTTTTCTTTCACGCTCAGGGCTACGCCGTTGACCGCCAGCAAGCCGCCGAAGCGCATGCTCAAGTTGTCTACTTTTAGGATCTCGCGGCTCATTTGCGTAGCTCCGCTCTTAATTTAAGTTCGGGGCGTTGCATCGGCAGCAGACCTTGAGGACGCCAGATCATCATCAGCACCATCAAGGCGCCGAACATCAACATGCGGTATTCACTGAACTCACGCATCATTTCCGGCAACAGGATCATCACCGTGGCGGCGAGTACGACGCCCAGTTGCGAGCCCATGCCGCCCAGCACCACGATGGCGAGGATGGTCGCCGATTCGATGAAGGTGAAGGACTCCGGTGTCACCAGGCCTTGGCGCGCGGCGAAGAAGCTACCGGCGAAACCGGCGAACGCAGCACCGAGGGTGAAGGCCGACAGCTTGATGACCGTAGGATTGAGACCCAATGCACGGCAGGCGATTTCGTCTTCACGCAACGCTTCCCAGGCACGGCCCAAGGGCATGCGCAGCAGACGGTTGATGACGAACAGGGCGAACAGCGACAACAACACCGCGATCAGGTAAAGGAAGATCACCTTGTTTACCGGGTTGTAGGTCAGGCCGAAGTACTCGTGGAAGGTCTGCAGTCCGTCTGCGGCAGTTCTATCGAAGGTCAGTCCGAAAAGCGTTGGCTTGGGAATGTTGCTGATGCCGTTCGGGCCGCCGGTGAGGTCGGTCAGGTTACGCAGGAACAGACGGATGATTTCACCGAAACCCAGGGTCACGATCGCCAGGTAGTCACCGCGCAAACGCAGTACCGGGAAACCGAGCAGGAAGCCAAACGTGGCCGCCATCATCCCGGCGATCGGCAGGCAGATCCAGAAGCTCAGGCCGTAGTAGTGCGACAGCAGCGCGTAGCTGTAGGCGCCCACGGCGTAGAAGCCGACGTAACCGAGGTCGAGCAGGCCAGCCAGGCCGACCACGATGTTCAGGCCCAGGCCGAGCATCACGTAGATCAGCACCAGGGTGGCGATGTCCACCGCCCCGCGGGAGCCGAAGAACGGCCAGACCAGAGAACCGATGATCAACGCGATGATGATCCAGCGCTGGGTGGTCGGCAGGGTCAGGAAGGTACTGGCCTTGGCCGGCATCACCGGCAGGTTGGGCGAGGCTTTCCAGGCCGAACTGATCTGCTGGTCGAACAGCACCCGCAGAAACATCAGCACCGAGCACACGGCGATGGTGATCAGCGTTGCAGTGCTGGTGCCATGGACTTCGAGGTTGATGCCGACAATGGTCAGTTTCAGACCGAGTACCGGGTAGGCAACAGCCCACACCAGTAAGGCGCTGAACAACGCCTGTTTAAGATTCCTAGTCATACTTTCTCAACCTCCGGACGGCCCAACAGGCCGGTTGGCCGGAACAACAACACCAGGACCAATAGACCGAACGCCACGACGTCCTTGTATTGGTCGCCGAAGATATCGGCACCAAAGGCTTCCGCCACCCCAAGCACCAGCCCGCCGAGCATTGCGCCGGGGATGCTGCCGATACCGCCCAATACTGCTGCGGTGAAGGCCTTGAGACCGACCAGGAAACCGGCGTTCGGGTTGATCACGCCGTATTGCATGCTCAGCAGCACGGCCGCGATGGCCGCCAGTGCCGCACCGATGACGAAGGTCAGGGCGATGATGTTGTTGGTGTTGATACCCAGGAGGTTGGCCATCTTGATGTCTTCGGCACAGGCGCGGCAGGCGCGGCCCAGGCGAGAACGGGAGATGAACAGCGTCAGGCCGAGCATGGCGACCAGGGTCACCACGAACACCACGATCTGCATGTAGGAAATCAGCACTTCATGTGCGCCACCTGGCCCGATGGCGAAGTTGCCAGGGATCAGGTTGGAGATGGATTTGTCCTTGGAGTCTTGCGCCAGCAGAACCGTGTTCTGCAGGAAGATCGACATGCCGATGGCGGAAATCAGCGGGATCAGACGGTTGCTGCCACGCAGGGGGCGGTAGGCGATCCGTTCGATGCTGTAACCGTAGGCACTGGTAACGACGATGGTCGCGATGAAAGCCGCGGTCATCAAGAGCGGGACACTGTCGAGTCCCATCATGGCCAGCCCGGCGATGGCGATGAACGCCACGTAAGAGCCGATCATGTACACCTCGCCGTGGGCGAAGTTGATCATTCCAATGATGCCGTAAACCATCGTATAGCCGATGGCGATCAGGGCATATGTGCTGCCAACGGTCAGACCGTTAACCAGCTGTTGGAAGAAGTGATAGATGTCAGGCATTACAGCGCTCCTAAAAACCTGATACGCATTTCACTGGTGGAGTCATTTTCCCGCTCGAGCCCCGTGGATCTGCATCCACTTCGAATTCGAGGTTTGCCAGCGAACCGCTGATGACGGTTTTGAGATTTTCAGGTGGGGAGACTGGCGGATCACGCCAGCGCGGCCCAATACGTTCGTAAAACAAAGCCCACGGCACGCCGTGGGCTTTATTGGCAGTCAGTCAGGCCAAGGCCTTACTGAGGCGAAACTTCAGTTTTAGGTTTGCCGAAGTGCCACTGGTAAACCACGAATTTGAAGTCCTTCAGGTCGCCCTTTTCGTCGAAAGACAGATCGCCGGTCGGGGTTTTGAACGTGCCTTTGTGGATAGCTTCAGCGACTTTGGCAGTGTCTTCGCTCTTCGCGGCCTTGATGCCTTCGGCGATGACTTGCACAGCCGAGTAGGCCGGGAACACGAACGGACCGCTCGGGTCTTCTTTCTTGGCTTTGAACGCGTCAGCCAGGGCGATGTTGGCCGGATCCTGGTCGAAGGATTTCGGCAGGGTCACCAGCAGGCCTTCGGAAGCTTCCTTGGCGATCTGCGAAATGGAGTCGTTACCCACGCCTTCCGGACCCATGAACTTGGCTTTCAGGCCTTTTTCCTGGGATTGACGCAGGAGCAGACCCAGCTCCGGGTGGTAGCCGCCGTAGTAGACGAAGTCGACGTTGGCTTGCTTGAGCTTGGAGACCATCGAAGAGAAGTCTTTGTCGCCGGCGTTGATGCCTTCGAACACGGCAACCTTGACGCCTTTGGCTTCCAGAGTTTTCTTCACGGCGCTGGCGATGCCTTCACCGTATTGCTGTTTGTCGTGCAGAACAGCAACGATTTTCGGTTTTACGAAGTCAGCAATGTAGTTACCGGCTGCAGGGCCCTGGGCGCTGTCCAGACCGATAGTGCGGAAGATCATTTTGTAACCACGGGTGGTGATGTCCGGGCTGGTGGCAGCCGGAGTGATCATGATCACGCCTTCGTCTTCGTAGATGTCCGAAGCCGGTTGAGTGGAGCTGGAGCACAGGTGACCGACCACGAACTTGACGCCGTCGTTGACGACTTTGTTCGCAACAGCAACCGCTTGTTTTGGATCGCAGGCATCGTCGTATTCAACGGCTTCGAGTTTCTTGCCGTCGACGCCGCCCTTGGCGTTGATTTGTTCGATGGCCATTTTGGAGCCACTGAACTGCATGTCGCCGTATTGGGCTACAGGGCCGGTTTTAGGGCCGGCGATACCGATCTTGATGGTGTCAGCGGCGAACGAATGGCTGGCAACCCCGGCCAGAACCATAGCGGCAAACAGTTTTGAAATCTGCTTAGTAGCCTTAGTCATAGTGCTCCACTCTTACTGTTGTAGTTTTTATAGTCCTGGCGCCGTAGCAGCAGAACCGGGTCAGATATCGTTGATATCCTCCGGAAAATGCCCCCGGCAACTGTACCGGTACAGTGTAGAGCGCCGATTGTTAGCCTGGGAAGCTGGCGCCAGGGGGCAAAACCTGAGGGTGTCGCTTTATTGAAAGAAAAAGACAGAATCACGGCGGGATGTTAGCTGGCTAATACTTGATTCAGCAGCATTCCTTGGCTTTCCTACGTTTTTCAATCGGTAACGCAATTGCATCCGGGTTTTTCTGGCGCAATACCGACGTTATCATTCACGTCGATTTTCTTTGCGGACAGAAACCCATGACTCAAGAACCTAGCACCCTCTATGCCAAGCTGCTTGGTGAGACCGCATCTATTTCCTGGAAAGAGTTGGAGCCGTTCTTCGCCAGGGGTGCCCTATTGTGGGTCGATCCAGGCCTGGATTTGATCGCTGCAGCAGAAGCAGTGGCAACCGATGAAGGCGAGAAAGTCGCTGCCTGGCTGGCCGCCGACAAGGTCGCCAAGCTGTCTGAAACGCGGGCGCTGGATCTTTTCGAACGCGATCCGGAGCTTTGGGCGGTGGTGGTTTCGCCGTGGATTCTGATCCAGGAAAGGGCGACGAGCTGAGCGCTTGCACTTATTTGGTGCGTGGCTTTGTCGGTTAAAAGTGTGTAGCCGAGTAGCGTGATGGCATGTTGCCGTAGAGAAAGGCCACAGAAGGGTCTTGGCAAGGGTGACGTAAACGTAACGGGAACAGTTTATTGAGCAGCCGATTGGCTGCTTAATTGTTTCTGAATGTTGGAAAAAAGATCAAAAGATCAGATCAAAAGATCGCAGCCTTCGGCAGCTCCTACAAAGGCGCGCTGCGATGTCATGTGAACCGCAGCCCGTAGGAGCTGCCGAAGGCTGCGATCTTTTCGGGCTTGGCTCAAGCTGTCTTGCCGGTATGATTATTAAGCGAAATAACCTTGGTCTTGCCAATCCGGTGACGGTAAATCTCGCGCAGATACTTGATCGCCTTCTTCACGCAATCCCGGGACAAACGAATGTCATTGATCGAGACAAACTTGTCTTTGTCGTTGATCAGCTCGCGGTACTTCTTCTCGTACATCGGTTTGATCGCGTACCAGTTGGTATCGAGGATTTTCGCCGGGTTTTCGAATTCGTTGAGCAGTTCGTTGATGCGGTCTTCGTCGAAGTCTTCATTGATGATGAAGTCCAGGATCGAGTTGTCCAGCGTCTCGTCGAAGCGGTACGGGTTTTTCGCAAAACAGCGCTTGATGAAGGCCACGATCAGGGTCAAAAAGTCGTCCGACAGGCACGGGCTCTTGGCGATCAATGTAGTCAGCGACAAGTTGGCCGACGCGCCGATCACCAGCGCATAACGCTTGAGCGTGGTGTTGGGGAACAGGCTGTTGAGGTGGGTCTTCAACCGGTTCAGGTCCATGTAGGACAGCTTGTAGTCTTTGGGCAGCGAAACAATCGACACCACCGACGAGCAATTCTTGAAGAAGTGCAGGTCGTGCAACGCAGCCGCGTCATAGCCTGAATTCTTGTACTGCTCAAGCGAGGCGCGATAGCGCTTGGACTCGATCGGCAACAGGCTGATGCCTTCGATCGCCTGGGTGACCTTGTTGAAGTGCGGCAGGTCGATGGAGCGGAAGAACAGGTCGTCGATGTTCAGGCGCTGCGGCTCTTTCTCGAACACCTTGAACTTGTCGCTGCTCGGCGGTGGAGTTTCCGGCACCACGGACTCGGCGTAGGCAATCGCCACCGGGCCGGCCAGGCTCATGAACAGGTCGTTGGCGTCCAGGCGAATGGTTTCGCCGATGTCGATGCCGGCGCGACGGAAATAGTTCTGGTCGTAGTCGGTGGTCACCGCCTGCGCTGTCAGAATGTTGAAGATCTGCTGTGAGATGTACTGGTTGGCGTGCTTTTCCATGGCATTGACATCAATGTTCTGGATATTGCCGTCATCGCTTTCTTCGGCATAACGCATGATGTCGTTAGAGATCAGCATCATCGCGTTCCATGGGCGAATACGGCCCATGACGCTGGCTTCGCTGCTGTCTTCGTTGGCGAAGTTGTAGGAGAAGTCCCACTCTTCCGACAGGTATTTACACAGCAGGCGACCGGCGTTGATGTGCAGCGCCTCGGACATTTCGCTGCGGTGATCGGAAATGTTCGGCAGTACGCAAATACCGCTGGTGAAGATCGGCTCGAAGACGAAGGAGTGACCGCTCTTGCTGTCGTGCTCGTCCATCGGCTTGGTGTCGAACGTCTTGTTCATGTACGAGTGCTGCTGGGCCAGGCCGAACTCCGAGGCCATGCCCGAACCGGTACCGCCGCCCGCGCTGAAGATCGAGAAATACAGGCGCGACTGGTTGGCCTTGATCCCGCAGCTGTCGATCAGGTACGAGTGAATCATCTTCCAGTCAGGGCTGGAGAACCGCTGGGTGTCCTTGTTCAGGATGATCTTGGCCAGGTACTGGCCGAGGATCGGCGCGTTACCGGCGCCACCGGCGTGGACTTCCGACAAGTCCATGATTTTCATTTTGCTGTAGTCGCGCAAAAAGCCGCTTTTTTCGCCTTTGCGCGAGAAGCGGATGCGACCGGCGATGTCTTTGTCCAGGTCGCCGAGCATCACCAGCGGTTCGACCAGAAACACCGGTTTGCTGGCCTTGTTCGGCCCCAGGCGCAGGTTATTGCGAATCCATTGCGCTGGGCTGTAGCCCTTTTCGGCGTAGCGTTTATCCGGCGACAGACGGTCTTCGTTGTTGAATTCGTTGAGGTAGAACTTGCGGGCGTTGTACACAAGCTCCGCCACGTCCAGCGCGATGTTCGAACCACAACGGCCCAGGCCGATCAGGCACACCGACGGGAATTCCTGATCGCTGTGCTGTTCGTTGTCGCCTTCCAGGTGCGGTGGGCGCGGGAACACCAGGTCGCGCAGGCCGTCGAGGTTGTCGAGGATGCGGTCGGTATTGGTTTCGGTGAAATACAGGTATTGCTGAGTCGCCAGCGGACGTGACGGGCTCAATGGCTTCGACGATGAGGGGCTGTTCGCCGCGGGGCTCAGGGTCAGGTCGGATACCGCGGTGGCCGGGTTATTTTTAGAAGTCATTGTGCGCCATATACCTGGACTGGTTGGCTCGGCGACAAGTGTCATCGAGTCATCACGGAATGGGATCTCGCGTCTTTTCTCGCTGCGCGAATGTGGCCCAAGCATCAGGGCCTGGGCCTGAGCATCGCTCGGGGGAATCCTTTCCTTAATCATGATGAATCGGCCAATATTCGATGATCTTTAATCAAAAGGGGGCTAAATGATGGCAACGTTGCCTGCGCTGGGGTTTGCCGGAATCGGTCTGATGGGCTTGCCGATGTGCCGACGCCTGTTGGCGGCGGGTTATCCGCTGACGGTGTGGAACCGCAACCCGGCCAAGTGCGCAGCACTGGTCGAGGCCGGCGCGCGGCAAGTGGCGACACCGGCCGAACTGTGTCAGCACGCGGACCTGGTGATGCTGTGTCTGGCCGATACCGCGGTTGTCCGCGAGGTAGTGTTTGGCCCGGCAGGCATTGCCGAGGGGGCGAAAAGCGGACAGTTGCTGGTGGATTTTTCCAGCCTGGAACCCACCGCGACGGGGGAAATGGCGAGCGCATTAGCGAGTAAAACCGGTATGAGTTGGCTCGATGCGCCGGTCTCTGGCGGAGTGGTCGGTGCCGAGGCCGGCAGCCTGGCGATCATGGTCGGGGGCGAAGCGGCAGACCTTGCGCGCGTGCGGCCGGTGTTGTTGACCCTTGGCCAGCGCGTGACCCACATGGGCGCCGTCGGTGCGGGGCAGGTGACCAAGGCCTGCAATCAGATGATCGTCGCCTGCAATGCCTTGGTCATTGCCGAAGTAGTAGCCCTGGCCGAGCGTTCCGGGGTCGACGCCCGCCTGATCGCCGAGGCGCTGGCCGGTGGTTTCGCCGATTCAAAACCGTTGCAGATTCTCGCGCCGCAAATGGCCGAAAGCCGTTTCGAGCCGGTGAAATGGCACGTGCGCACGCTGCTCAAGGACCTCGACACTGCCGTGAAATTCTCCCGTGAACAAGGCTCGGCCACGCCGATCAGCGGATTGGCCGCACAACTGATGCGCCTCCATGGGGGGCAGGGGTTCCTGGAAAAGGATCCGTCGACGCTAGTGCAGTTATACCGCGAGCCAGACTCAAAGGATTGACGGTGTGCGCGTGCTTGCGCTGGTTGATTTCGGCCAGCACCGGACGCAACTCGGCCAGCGGCACCGGACGGCTGAGCAGGTAGCCCTGAACGAAATCGCAGCCATGGCGTTCGAGAAAATCGTATTGCTCGAAGGTTTCGACGCCTTCGGTAACGACCTGCAAATGCAGGGTATGCGCCATGACGATAATGGCCTGGACGATCTCCATGTCCTGGGTAGCCTTGGGGATGTCCTGAATGAACGAGCGGTCGATCTTCAACGTGTTTAATGGCAGGCGCCTGAGGTAGGCCAGGGATGAATAGCCGGTGCCGAAGTCATCGATCGACAACGAGACCCCGAGGGCGCGAATCTGCCGCAGCAACACCAGGGTGTTGCTGATATTGCCCATCAGCGCATTCTCGGTGACTTCCAGTTCCAGTCGGTGTGGCGCCACCCCGAAGGCGTGCAAGGCGTGTTCGATTTCATCGGCCAGTTCTTCTCGCGCCAGGTTCAGGGGCGAGCAATTCACCGCGATTCGGAGTTCTTCGCAGTCGTGCCGGGACAGCTCGCCCAAGTCTTCGCAGGCCTTGCGCAGCACCCAGTTGTCCAGATCGGCGATCAGGCCATTGGCTTCGGCGATGGCGATGAACCGATCTGGCGTGAGCAATCCGTGAACCGGGTGCTGCCAGCGAATCAGCGCTTCAAGTTTGGTGACCTGGCCGATTCTCAGGTCATAGATCGGCTGGTAATACAGCATCAACCCGATGTTTTCGCGCAGGGCGTGACGCAGTTCCTCTTCGAGTTGTAACTCCAGGGTGGCGCGGGTTTTCAGGTTTGAACTGAAAAAGTGCAGGGCGTTACGACCGCAGTCCTTGGACTGATACAGCGCCAGGTCGGCGTTTTTCAGCAATTCTTCACAGGTCTTGCCGTCTTCCGGAAACAGGCTGATGCCGATGCTGGTGGTCATGACCATACGCCGTCCGGACAACTCGATGGGCTCCTTCATTTTCAGCATGATGCGTTGAGCCATTTGCCGCGCTTCTTCAAGGTCGTACAGAGTGATGAGGATGCAGAATTCATCGCCTCCAAAGCGCGCCACCACGTCTTCGTGACTGCGCACCGAGGCCTTGATGTGGCCGGCCAGGACTTTGAGCAATTCGTCGCCAGCGTCATGGCCGAGGCTGTCATTGATCCGCTTGAAGTGGTCGATGTCGAGGAACATCACCGCCAGCATGCCGCCTTCGTTGGTTTTCTCGATGAGTTTCTCGGCGAAGATCTGGTTGAAGCCCCGGCGGTTGATCAGGTTGGTCAAGGGGTCGTAATGCGCCACCTGTTGCAGCGACATGCGTGCCTGATCCAGTTGACTGAGCAGGGCGTTGACCCGCTGCAGGTCATGCTCTTTGTGTTGCAGTTTCTTGTCCGCCCATGCAGCGCTGATGCCGCTGCCGATGATCAGCAGCGTCATGACCGCTACCGTCAGCCCCAATTGCAGGTGATTGTTGTCGCTGGGCAGGGGCTCAAGGCTGCCAGCGGGCAGCACTAGGCTGAACGCCGCCATGCCGGTGAAATGCATGCTGAAGATGCCGGCTCCGAGCACCAGGCTGGCGGTGTATTTGAGCAATTGATGAAACACGCCGGCGCCATCGCGCAGGTGACTGGAAATCAACAGGGCGGCCAGGCTGGCACCGATGGCGATCACGATGGAAAGCACGAACAGCACGGGTTGGTAGTAGGCCATCGCATTCGAGCGCAGGGCGGCCATACCCACGTAATGCATGGTTGCGATGCCCAGGCCGATCCACACTGCGGCTCGCAGGTATTGCCAGAAATTCAACTGAGGATGGCTGAGGGTGTGCATGGCCAGCCATGAGGCGGTCAGGGCGAACAACAGCGAGAGCAGGGTCGTGGGCAGGTGGTAATGGATTTCGATCGGCGCCTGGAACGCCAGCATGCTGATGAAATGCATGGCCCAGATACCGCCTGCCAGACACCCGGCACCGACCCAGCGCCAGAGTCGTTGGGAGGCGGATTTTTCCACATGGCCGACCCGCTCGGTCATGTCCAGCGTGGCGAAGCCGGCCACGCAAGCCACCAGATAGGCCAGCAGCACCAGAAAAGGGTTATGGGTGCAATCGAGTATGACCTGCCCGCTCTCCGGTAGCCCGGTCATGAAATGCAAACCAAGCCACTCCATAGCATTGCCCCATCTCTGAATCATCCTGCGCCATGTACGCTGGCGAATGCTTGCAGTATAGAGGCCTTGCATGGAGCGCAAGGGGTGGTGGCCTATTAATGCCAATGTTTTTGGAATGGCTTTTAGAACGATTGGAAATAAATTGTTTCATGGCCCGCATTGGTGGCCATGGAGGGGTATCAGGATTACGAATAATTACAGACAGCACTGGCGGGCCTGACTAGATTGACGGCTCCGGGCTCGAATGCGTTGGCAGTGAAGCCCCAATAACAATAAAGAGACGGACCCATGCAGAACTCGACCCAAGCGGCGAATGCCTGGCGCATTCTGTTCCTGCTGTTCCTCGCCAACCTGTTCAACTTCTTCGATCGCACCATCCCGGCCATCATCATCGAGCCGATCCGCATGGAGTGGCACCTCAGCGACTTTCAACTGGGGATCATCGGGACCGCATTCACCATTGTTTACGCCATTGCCGGCCTGCCCCTGGGGCGATTGGCCGATACCGGTTCGCGAAGCAAATTGATGGGCTGGGGTCTGGCGGCGTGGAGTGGGCTGACCGCGGTCAACGGGCTGGTGGGCAGTTTCTGGAGTTTCCTGATCGTGCGCATGGGCATCGGCATCGGTGAAGCCAGTTACGCGCCGGCCGCCAACTCGCTGATCGGCGATTTGTTCCCGGCTCATCGTCGGGCTCGGGCCATGGGCATTTTCATGCTCGGTTTGCCGTTGGGCCTGTTGCTGGCGTTCTTCACCATCGGCTGGATGGTCAAGGCGTTCGACAGCTGGCGCGCGCCGTTCTTCATCGCTGCGGTGCCGGGGCTGATCCTGGCGGTCTTCATGTTCTTCATAAAAGAGCCGAAACGCGGCGCAGCGGAAAGCGTGCAAGTGTCTCAGGAGCGCGTGGACCGGCCGATCCGTCGAGTGCTGGCGGTGCCGACTTTCCTGTGGCTGGTGATGGCGGGGCTGTGCTTCAACTTCGCGACCTATGCCTGCAACTCGTTTCTGGTGCCGATGCTGCAGCGCTATTTCCTGATGCCGTTGCAGGACGCAGCAGTGGCGACCGGGGTGATCGTTGGGGTGACCGGGTTGTTCGGCCTGACGCTCGGCGGCTGGATCGCCGACAAGATTCACCAGCGCGTGGCCAATGGTCGGCTGCTGTTCGCGGCATTCAGTCTGATCATTTCGACCGTGTGCACGGCTTGGGCGCTGCATGCCGGACGGATCGAGATCGGGGTATTTGTCGCGGTGTTCAGCCTGGGGTGGTTGTTTGCCTACAACTTCTATACCTGTGTGTACACGGCGATCCAGGACGTGGTCGAACCGCGCCTGCGAGCCACGGCGATGGCGCTGTTCTTTGCCGGGTTATATCTGCTGGGTGGGGGATTGGGGCCGGTGGTGGTGGGCGGATTGTCGGATCACTTCGCGCACACGGCGATGCTCTCGGCCGGCGCCGAGCAGATGACCGAAGCGTTCAAGGCTGTTGGTTTGCATGACGCGATGTACCTGATTCCGGTGGCGCTGTTCTTTACCATGGTGTTTCTGTTTTTGGCCTCGCGGTGTTTTGTTAGGGATGCCAAGCGGATGAAGGAAGGGTTGGTGGCGGTGGTTGAGCCTGTGGGTTCTGCGGCGACTGCCTAATCGCCATCGCGGGCAAGCCCGCTCCCACAGTAAATTTGGTTGCTGATAGATTTCATATTCAACACCAATCCCTGTGGGAGCGGGCTTGCCCGCGATGAGGCCATCAGCAACAGCGCAACAATCAAGCAGACAAAAAAAGGCCCGCATCGCTGCAGGCCTTCTTTTTATAGCGGTGGGGGAGGGTTGTTAACCCGCCACCAACACTCGGATCGCTTCCAGTCGCAGCGCCGCTTTGTCGAGCATGGCCAGGCCTTGCTCACGTTGCTTGCGCAGGGCAACCAGTTCGCTGTCGCGCACGGTCGGGTTGACCGCTTGCAACGCGGTCAGGCGTGCCAGTTCTTCGTCGGTATCCGCTGCCAGGCGACGTTGCGCCTCGGCCACGCGCTCGGCGTGACGCGGGGTGATTTTCTCTTCGCCGGCGTTGATCCGTGGCGTCAGCTGGTCGCGCTGGGCCTGGATGAACTTGTTGGCGCTGGCGCGGGGTACGCTTTCCAATTGGTCGTTCAGGGTTTCGAACGACACTCGGGTCGACAGGTCGTTGCCGTTGGCGTCGAGCAGGCAGCGCAGCGCGGCCGGCGGCAGGTAACGGCCCAGTTGCAGCGAGCGCGGGGCAACCACTTCGCTGACGTAGAGCAGTTCCAGCAACACGGTGCCTGGTTTCAGCGCCTTGTTCTTGATCAGCGCCACGGCGGTGTTGCCCATCGAACCGGACAGGACCAGGTCCATGCCGCCCTGAACCATCGGGTGTTCCCAGGTGATGAATTGCATGTCTTCGCGAGACAACGCCTGGTTGCGGTCGTAGGTGATGGTCACGCCTTCGTCGTCGCCCAGCGGGAAGCTGGCGTCGAGCATTTTTTCGCTTGGCTTGAGGATCAGCGCGTTTTCCGAATGGTCTTCGCTGTCGATGCCGAAGGCGTCGAACAGGGTTTCCATGTAGATCGGAAGGGCGAACTGATCGTCTTGTTCGAGGATGTCCTCGACCAGCGCATCACCTTCGCCAGCACCGCCGGAGTTGAGTTCCAGCAAGCGGTCGCGACCGGTGTGCAGTTCGGCTTCCAGACGCTCACGTTCGGCACGGGCTTCGTCGATCAGCGCTTGCCACTCGCCGTCATCGGCGTTTTCCAGCAGCGGCAGCAGGCGCGGGCCGAACTGATGCTGCAAGGCGTTGCCGGTCGGGCAGGTGTTGAGGAACGCGTTCAGCGCTTCGTGATACCACTGGTACAGCCGCTCTTGCGGGCTGGTTTCCAGGTACGGCACGTGCAGCTCGATGATGTGCTTCTGACCGATCCGGTCGAGACGACCGATACGCTGCTCCAGCAGGTCCGGGTGCGACGGCAGATCGAACAGCACCAGATGGTGCGAGAACTGGAAGTTGCGACCTTCACTGCCGATTTCCGAGCAGATCAGCACCTGAGCACCAAACTCTTCGTCGGCGAAGTAGGCGGCGGCGCGGTCACGCTCGAGGATGTTCATGCCTTCGTGGAAGACCGTGGCCGGAATGCCGGAACGTACGCGCAAGGCGTCTTCCAGGTCCATGGCGGTTTCGGCGTGGGCGCAGATCACCAGCACTTTGGTGCGCTTGAGCATTTTCAGGGTGTCGATCAGCCACTCGACACGCGGGTCGAATTTCCACCAGCGCTCTTCTTCATTGGCGTCCGGCTGGGCCTGGAAGCTGACTTCCGGGTACAACTCGGCGTGATCGCCCAATGGCAGTTCGAGGTATTCGGCCGGGCACGGCAGCGGGTACGGGTGCAGTTTGCGCTCCGGGAAACCCTGCACGGCGGCGCGGGTATTACGGAACAGCACGCGGCCGGTGCCGTGACGGTCCAGCAGTTCGCGGACCAGACGAGCGCTGGCTTCGGTGTCGCCATCATTGACGGCGGTCAGCAGGGCTTCGCCTTCGTTGCCGAGGAAACCGTGGATGGTCTTGTGCGCTTCAGGCGACAGACGCCCTTTGTCCAGCAGCTCCTGAACGGCTTCGGCCACCGGGCGATAGTTTTCGCTCTCGGCGCGGAAGGCGTGCAGGTCATGGAAACGGTTCGGGTCGAGCAGGCGCAGACGGGCGAAGTGGCTGTCCTGACCCAGTTGTTCCGGGGTCGCGGTCAGCAGCAATACGCCGGGAATGACTTCGGCCAGTTGCTCCACCAGGGAGTACTGAGGGCTGACCTGGTCTTCGTGCCACACCAGGTGGTGCGCTTCGTCGACCACCAGCAAATCCCAGCCGGCCGCGAACAATGCGTCCTGGGCTTTCTCGTCATCCACCAGCCATTCGAGCGCAACCAATGCAAGCTGAGTGTCTTCGAACGGGTTGGCGGCATCGCTTTCGATGAAGCGTTCTTCGTCGAACAGCGCGACTTGCAGGTTGAAGCGGCGGCGCATCTCTACCAGCCATTGGTGCTGGAGGTTTTCCGGCACCAGGATCAATACGCGGTTGGCGCGGCCCGAGAGCAGTTGGCGATGGATCACCAGACCGGCTTCGATGGTCTTGCCCAAGCCCACTTCGTCTGCCAGCAGAACGCGCGGCGCGATGCGGTCGGCGACTTCACGGGCAATGTGCAGCTGGTGCGCGATCGGTTGCGCACGCACGCCGCCCAAGCCCCAGAGCGAGGACTGCAACTGGCGGCTGGTGTGTTCCAGGGTGTTGTAGCGCAGGGAGAACCAGGCCAGCGGGTCGATCTGTCCGGCGAACAAACGGTCGCTGGCCAGACGGAACTGAATGAAGTTCGACAGCTGGGTTTCCGGCAGGGTAACCACTTCGTTTTGCGCGTTGAGGCCGTGGTAGACCAGCAGGCCATCGACGTCATCGACTTCCTGTACGGTCAGTTTCCAGCCTTCGAAGTGAGTGATGCTGTCACCCGGTGAAAACCGCACGCGGGTGAGGGGCGCATTCCGTAGCGCGTACTGGCGAGTCTCGCCAGTGGCCGGGTAGAGCACGGTCAACAAGCGGCCGTCCTGTGCCAGAACGGTGCCCAAACCCAGCTCGGCTTCGCTGTCACTGATCCAGCGTTGCCCCGGTTGATACTGCTGCGCCATGCTGCCTGACTCCCACCTTGAAAAAGCGGGCTATCTTAACGGAATGAGCCTTCAGGACCAAAGGATTACATGCGCGCGCTGATGGAGGATGCGAACTTTTCAGGAGATGAAGATCAAAAGATCGCAGGCTGCACCAGCTACTACGGTGCCAGGCGGGTCACAAGTTTGCGACCGATGGCTCAAGTCGCCATCCCCGCAGCCGACAGCCTGCTGACAGGAGACTAATAATATGTTGCCACCGATGCTCCCCTTGAGCGCCGTACCAATCACTTCACAGCAGGATCCGATTCGCCAGCGCCCGGATATTCCGCCCGTGGTGTCGGTGCAGGAAAGCTCCAACGAAAGCACCATCGACCTGCAAAAACGCGATCCAGAAGAGGCGGGCCTGCAACTGCGCGAGGAACAGCGTCGGCAGCAGGAACGGGAGCGGCGCCGTCGTGAGGCCGATGAAGATCCTGAAGAGCACCTGGCGATCCCCGGTAATGAGCTCAATGCCGACAACACCGTACCGGTGGTGCCGTTGATGGAGGATCAGCCACGTCAGGGATTGTGGGTCGATATCGAGATCTGAAGTGTCGGATCACTGGTCAGCGCCCGCGCCAGACCGCATTATTGGCGTAATCCTGTCGCCTTTACCGGCAGTTGAATTCATTTCCAAGCGATGCACTGAACGCCATGAGCCAAGATGACAAGCTGATTGACCTCAACACCGAACGCGCCAAGCGGGTTCATGACCTTAATGAAAAGCGCCTGAACGAAGTGCGCCAGGCGTTCGAGCAGGCGATGCCGTTGGGCAAAGCGAAGAAAAAACCGAAGAACAAACCGAAGAACAAACCGAAAAAGCGTTGAAACACCCTGCATCGGTTGATGCAGGTCAGTTATTTCCCTTCCTTTTACGCCCGTCTAGGGCGGCATTGATCCCGGTCAATTTTCTCTCCTGCCCGATTGGTTAACTTAGCCCCATCGCAACAGGGCAAGTGCAGGAGGCTAGTCATGTTTTTCGACAACGTGGTGATCGCCGGAGTGCTGACAGTCGGCCTCATGGTTCTGTTTTTTGCAGGGTTTGGATTTTTTATCTGGAAGGATTCGCATAAGCGCAAACCGTAGGTCTTTCTGGAGCAATGAGCACGCAAGGCATTTTGGGCGACTTCGGTCGCCCTTTTTTTTGCCTGCAACAATCTGCCAGATGTACAGAACTACTGTGGGAGCGGGCTTGCCCGCGATAGCGGTATGTCTGTTACATCAATGTCGGATCTGCCGCCGTCATCGCGGGCAAGCCCGCTCCCATAGGGATCAGTGGTGTGATTGCAATAAAAAAGGCGCGAGCCTCACGGAACGCGCCTTTTTCAGTAGCGGTGTATCAGCTACCCAGTGCCTTCGACGCCAGCCAGAACAGGCCAGCCGACAGGGCCACGGTAGCTGGCAGTGTCAGGACCCAGGCCAGCAGGATGGTTCTGACAGTGCCGCCTTGCAGGCCGCTTTTGTTCGCGACCATGGTGCCGGCCACGCCTGAAGACAGGACGTGGGTGGTGGAAACCGGCAGGCTGAAGATGTTGGCCATGCCGATCATGCACGCGGTGGTGATCTGCGCCGACATGCCTTGGGCGTAGGTCATGCCTTGCTTGCCGATCTTCTCGCCGATGGTCAGTACCACGCGTTTCCAGCCGACCATGGTACCCAGGCCGAGGGCCAGTGCGACCGCCAGAATCACCCAGAACGGGGCGTATTCGGTGGTGGTGGTGAGGTCTTTGCGCAGCTTGTCCAGGTCAGCTTTTTCACGGGCAGCGAGGCCTGGCAGCTTGGCGACTTTCTTTGCGGTGTCGTCCAGGCAGAGCAGGTAGCGACGTACTTCGATGCGGCTTTCCGACGGCAACGAATGGTAGTCCGCTACACCTTTAAGGGTGCCAAGCAGCGCTGCAATGGTCGGTTCGGTCTGTTGCGGGTTGCAACGGAATTTCTCCGGCAGATCGCCTTTCACGCTTTTACCCAGTGCCAGGAACTCACCCAGGGATTCGCGGTTGCGCTCATAGAACTGGCTCAAGTGCAGGGTCGCATCGCGAGTACGTTCGATCTGGTAGGTGGTGCTGTTCAGGTCGAGAACGAACTGCGCCGGCACGATACCGATCAGCACCAGCATGATCAGGCCGATACCTTTCTGGCCATCGTTGGAGCCGTGCACGAAGCTGACTGCCATCGCCGAAATCACCAGCACCAGACGGTTCCAGAACGGCGGGTGTTTCTTGTCGTCGATCTTGCGGCGCTGTTCCGGTGTCTTGTGCATCTTGGACAGCGGACGCCACCATTTAAGGCCGATCAGCACCAGGGCTGCGATCAGGAAACCAGCCATCGGCGAGAACACCAGGGACGCACCGATATCAATCGCCTTCTGCCAGTTCACACCATCGGCCAACGGAATGTCGTTGATCAGTGCGTTGGCCAGGCCGACACCGAGGATCGAACCGATCAGCGTGTGGGAGCTGGAGGCAGGGATACCGAAGTACCAGGTGCCCAGGTTCCAGGTGATGGCGGCGGCGAGCAACGAGAACACCATGGCCAGTCCGTGACCGGTGTTCACATTGATCAGCAGTTCTACCGGCAGCAAATGGACGATGGCATACGCCACGCCAACACCGCCCAGCAGCACGCCGAGGAAGTTGAACACACCGGAAAAGAACACCGCCAGATGAGGCGGCATGGCTTTGGTGTAGATAACAGTGGCCACCGCGTTTGCGGTGTCATGAAAGCCGTTGATGAACTCGAAGGCGAGGACAAAGGCCAGGGCGAGCAAGAGGCTCACAAGCACCCAAGCATCCAGTCCGCTGAATAAATCGATCATGAAGGTTTTCTGACCCGGTCGTAAGGGGGCGCGATTATGCCAGAAAAGACTGCTAATCGATGCACTTGCTGCTCATCGGTAACATTCTTCAACGAATTAATTCGTGGAAATCCCCCTGGGCCCGGGTTTTTTCGGGGTTTTACAAGTCGTTGAATTTACTTGGAAAGGCCGGAGCCACAAGGGTTTCTCCCGACGGAGCGAGAGGCTTGAACGCTTGTGTGAAATATCTTGGAAGAGGGTCAGACAGGAGCCATTTGCCTCATCCAACGGATGAGGGGGACCGCTGCCCGCTTGTAGCGGGCGCGAAAAGCATCATCCATACAACCCGCTTTTAACGGGTGCAGACGCAGGCTCTTGAAAGGATTCAAGCCGAGGCGGTCATGGCTCTTCGGCTTTGAGTTCCTTTTCCATCTTCTGCAATTCCTGGGAGAAGGCCTGATCCTGAACGGTGGCGCGTTTACGCCAGGGTTTGCGTTCGGGTTCGGGCTGAGCGGCGTAGGTGGTGACTTCCCCGCCGTAAACTTCCTTGTAACGTTGTTCCTGGCGCTCAAGTTCCGCGCGCAGTTCGTCTTTCGTCACAGTGCTACCTGATTGAGTTGAGATTAATTCTGGTGAAACGCGCTGCATCGATTTATTGACCACGCTCGTAGAAGGGACAATGCCTGACACGGCATCGTTCCCTCGGAGCAATCAATACGTCCTTATTGCAGGCGGCCACGGCACCAGAGAAAAACAGCTGACGTAGCATCAGTCTCCTGTTTCAGCGAGCGCGTTGGCGGAACATATGAAATGAGCGTCAGGCGCTTGCTGCGGACAGCGGCAATGGATATTGCGCTGCCGGTTGGCGGAATCGGCACGTAAAAACCGGTCGCCACTGAGATGTATTATAGCGGTCGATCCGAAGAACACTATCTCTTGAGAGTTAAAAGTAGTTCCTCGTGTGTGATTGTTTTGTTACTCGCAAACTTTTACCGGTAACTACGGCGCCATGATGCCAGTTACAGCGATGACTTTCTGGCGCCATTAAGCCGAACGAATTAATACACCGATGCTTCTTTAAATCGTGACCGAAAATAACAATCGTATTGCATGGGGACTGAAAGCAGTACGGCTCACCATAATCAACCACTGATTGCGATTATCGGCCAATGGTTCGATAATCGCCCAATCTTGGTGGCCGGTGGCTTGTGTGTCAGACCGGGAGCCGCTTGTAATAGTCGCTGATCCGTGTGGGAAACAACCTGATATGAACGATCAAATGCGCAATTCCTTCGCTTCAGTGGCACCGCCGATCGTTGCCTCGCCCGCCAAGCGAATCCAGGCCCTGACCGGTGACCCGGATTTCATGACCTCCCTGGCCCGTGGCTTGGCGGTGGTGCAAGCGTTCCAGGAGCGCAAGCGGCACCTGACCATTGCGCAGATAAGCCATCGCACGGAAATTCCCCGCGCCGCTGTGCGACGTTGCCTGCATACCCTGATCAAACTCGGCTACGCCACCACCGACGGCCGTACCTATTCGCTGCTGCCCAAAGTACTGACCTTGGGCCATGCCTATTTGTCGTCGACGCCATTGGCGGTTTCTGCCCAGCCGTATCTGGACCGCATGAGCGAGCAACTGCATGAGGCCTGCAACATGGCCACGCTGGAGGGCGATGACATTTTGTACATTGCGCGCTCGGCGACCACCCAGCGGCTGATTTCCGTCGACCTCTCGGTGGGCGGGCGACTGCCGGCCTATTGCACGTCCATGGGCAGGATTCTTCTCGCCGCGCTGGACGACACGTCACTGCGCGAATACCTCGACCATGCAGAACTGCAAGCCAAAACCAGTCGCACGTTGCATACCCCCGAGGCGTTGCTCGAATGCCTGCAAGAGGTACGACAACAAGGCTGGTGCATCGTCGATCAGGAGCTGGAGCAGGGCCTGCGCTCGATTGCCGTTCCGGTGTACGACGCTTCCGGCCAAGTAGTGGCGGCGTTAAACGTCAGTACCCACGCCGGCCGGGTCAGTCGCAGCGAGCTGGAACAGCGTTTCCTGCCCGGCCTGCTAAGCGCCAGTCGTGATCTGAGCGCGCAACTCTTTGCCTAAGCTGTTCGATAAACGCACAGAGTCGCGTTTATCGAATTGACGCTCTTTCCCTTGGATCATTAATGTCGCGGCAGCGTCATCCGGCACTGTTGGCCTTCAGTCAGTCGCCGGATCACGCCCCAATAATAATGAGAAGAGGCATCATCATGCGCTCGTTACCCGACTGTCGCTGTTCCCTCCGGCTTAGCTGCCGAAACCGAATCGCCTGATCCCCGACCTCCTTTTCTTGTGACAGCGTCAGCCCCGGCTGACACCTGTTCGACTGCGTTCTTTGCGTGGAATAAAAATAATGAACCAGCCTCAGTCTGCTGTAGGAAACTGCCTCGACGTGCAGTCCTTCATCAATGCTCAACCCATTTCGCGCTACCAATGGCGGGTGGTGATTCTATGTTTCCTGATTGTTTTCCTCGATGGCCTCGACACCGCGGCCATGGGTTTTATTGCGCCGGCACTGTCCCAGGACTGGGGCATCGATCGCGCCAGTCTCGGCCCGGTGATGAGTGCGGCGTTGATCGGCATGGTCTTCGGTGCACTGGGTTCTGGCCCATTGGCTGACCGCTTCGGGCGAAAAGTCGTACTGGTGGGCGCAGTGTTGTTGTTCGGCGCTTTCAGCCTGGCGTCGGCCTATAGCACCAACGTCGATCAACTGCTGGTGCTGCGTTTCCTCACCGGTCTGGGCTTGGGCGCCGGCATGCCGAACGCCACCACGCTGCTGTCCGAATACACCCCGGAACGCAAGAAATCCCTGCTGGTGACCAGCATGTTCTGCGGCTTCAACCTTGGCATGGCCGGGGGCGGGTTCATCTCGGCCAAGCTGATCCCGGCCTTCGGCTGGCACAGCCTGTTGATGATCGGCGGGATTCTGCCGTTGATCCTCGCCGTCGTCTTGCTGTTCTGGTTGCCGGAATCGGCGCGCTATCTGGTGGTGCGCAACCGTGGCACGGACAAAGTGCGCAAGGCCTTGGCGCCGATCGACCCGACGGTGGTGGCTCAGGCTTCGAGCTTCAGCGTCCCGGAACAGAAAACCGTGAAGGCGCGCAATGTGTTTGCCGTGATCTTCTCCGGCACGTACAGCACCGGTACGTTGTTGCTGTGGCTGACGTACTTCATGGGGCTGGTGATTGTTTACCTGCTGACCAGTTGGCTGCCGACGCTGATGCGTGACAGCGGCGCGAGCATGGAGCAGGCCGCATTCATTGGTGCGCTGTTCCAGTTCGGTGGGGTGTTGAGCGCAGTGGGTGTGGGCTGGGCGATGGACCGGTTCAATCCGCACAAGGTCATCGGCATTTTCTACTTGTTCGCCGGGGTGTTTGCCTACGCGGTAGGGCAGAGCCTGGGCAATATCACATTGCTGGCGACCCTGGTGCTGGTGGCCGGGATGTGCGTCAACGGTGCGCAATCGGCGATGCCGTCGCTGGCGGCGCGGTTTTACCCGACTCAAGGGCGGGCGACCGGTGTGTCGTGGATGCTCGGGATTGGTCGTTTCGGCGCGATCCTCGGTGCGTGGATGGGCGCAACGTTGCTGGGCCTGGGCTGGAATTTCGAACAGGTGCTGACGGCGCTGGTGATTCCGGCGGCGTTGGCGACCACGGCGGTGGTGATCAAGGGCATGGTCAGCCATGCGGATGCGACCTGAGGGTAGGTTTCAGATTCCTTGATCGTTCCCACGCGGAGCGTGTGAACGATCGGCGCAGGAGATCGATAGGGAGACAACAATCTGTTCGATAAACGAACACTCAGTCGATTATCGGATTGTTTGGCGTTTTCCAGGGGCTTACTCTTCAGTCATTCCGGCGCTGAACCTCGCGCCTTTTTCTACCACTGTCGGTTCATAACAAAACGGGAGCCTGCCCCATGGCTGAAATCCTTTCGCTGCATGACGCGGTAAAGCAGTTCGTCAACGACGGCGATACCGTCGCGCTCGAAGGCTTTACTCACCTGATTCCTACGGCGGCGGGTCACGAAATCATCCGTCAGGGCAAGAAAGATCTGACCCTGGTGCGGATGACGCCCGACTTGATCTATGACCAGTTGATCGGTGCCGGTTGTGCTCGCAAGCTGATTTTCTCTTGGGGCGGTAACCCAGGCGTGGGCTCGCTGCACCGTCTGCGTGACGCGGTCGAAAGGCAGTGGCCGCATGCGCTGGAAATCGAAGAGCACAGCCACGCCGACCTGGCCAATGCCTACGTCGCGGGCGCTTCGGGCTTACCGTTCGCGGTGCTGCGTGCCTACGCTGGCTCCGACCTGCCGAAGGTCAACCCGCTGATCAAAACCGTCACGTGCCCGTTCACCGGCGAAGTGCTGGCGGCGGTGCCGTCGGTGCGCCCGGACATCACCGTGATTCACGCGCAGAAAGCCGACCGCAAAGGCAATGTGCTGCTCTGGGGCATTCTCGGCGTGCAGAAAGAAGCGGCGCTGGCCGCCAAGCGCTGCATCGTCACTGTTGAAGAAATCGTCGACGACCTCAACGCACCGATGAATTCCTGTGTGCTGCCGACCTGGGCCTTGAGCGCGGTCTGCCACGTCCCTGGCGGCGCGCATCCGTCCTACGCTCACGGCTACAACGAGCGTGACAACCGTTTCTACCAGGCTTGGGACCCGATTGCCCGCGACCGTGAAACCTTCACCGCGTGGATCAACGAGTACATCCACGGTTGCGCTGACTTCAGTGAGTTCCAGGCCAAGCTGGCCGCTGCTTCGGAGGCCAAGTAATGACTTACACCACCAATGAAATGATGACCGTCGCCGCCGCCCGCCGTCTGAAAAACGGTTCGGTGTGTTTCGTCGGCATCGGCCTGCCGTCGAAAGCCGCCAACCTGGCGCGTCTGACTTCCTCGCCGGATGTAGTCCTCATCTATGAATCGGGTCCAATCGGTGCCAAGCCGAGTGTATTGCCGCTGTCGATCGGTGACGGTGAACTGGCGGAAACCGCCGACACCGTCGTCCCGACCGGTGAGATTTTTCGCTACTGGTTGCAGGGCGGGCGTATCGACGTCGGTTTTCTCGGTGCCGCGCAAGTCGACCGCTTCGGTAACATCAACACCACAGTGGTGGGCGACTACCATCAGCCGAAAGTTCGCCTGCCGGGTGCCGGTGGCGCGCCGGAGATCGCCGGTTCCGCCAAGAGCGTGCTGATCATCCTCAAGCAGTCGGCGCGCTCCTTTGTCGACAAACTCGATTTCATCACCTCGGTAGGCCATGGCGAGGGCGGGGACTCACGCAAGCGTCTCGGCCTGCCGGGCGCCGGTCCTGTCGGCATTATTACCGACCTGTGCATCATGGAACCCGAAGCGGATACTCATGAATTCGTGGTGACCGCGCTGCACCCAGGCGTGACCCGCGAGCAAGTGATTGCGGCCACCGGCTGGGCGATTCGCTTCGCCGATCAGGTGGAAAACACCGCCGAGCCAACCGATGTCGAGCTGACCGCGCTGCGCGATCTGGAAGCCCGCACCGCTGCGGCCCACGGCCAAGCACCCGGAGAAGCCTGATGCGTGACGTTTATATCTGTGACGCCATTCGCACCCCCATCGGCCGTTTCGGCGGCGGCCTGTCGGCGGTTCGCGCCGATGACCTGGCCGCCGTGCCGATCAAAGCGCTGATGGCGCGCAACCCGTCGGTAGACTGGAACGCGGTAGACGAAGTGTTCCTCGGTTGCGCCAACCAGGCCGGCGAAGACAACCGCAACGTGGCACGCATGGCGTTGCTGCTGGCCGGCCTGCCGGAAACCATTCCGGGCGTTACCCTCAATCGCCTGTGCGCTTCGGGCATGGATGCGATCGGCACCGCGTTCCGGGCCATTGCCAGTGGCGAGATGGAGTTGGCGATTGCCGGCGGCGTCGAGTCGATGTCTCGCGCACCGTTCGTGATGGGCAAGGCCGATGCGGCGTTCTCGCGCAACATGAAACTGGAAGACACCACCATCGGCTGGCGTTTCATCAATCCGTTGATGAAAGCCCAGTACGGCGTGGACGCGATGCCGCAGACCGCCGATAACGTGGCCGATGATTACCAGGTTTCCCGCGCCGATCAGGATGCTTTCGCCCTGCGCAGTCAGCAACGCACAGCGGCCGCGCAAGCTGCAGGTTTTTTTGCCGAAGAAATCATCGAAGTGCGCATTGCCCACAAGAAGGGGGAAAGCGTCATCACGCAGGATGAACATCCCCGCGCTGACACGACATTGGAAACCCTGGCCAAACTCAAACCGGTCAATGGCCCGGACAAAACCGTTACCGCCGGCAATGCTTCCGGGGTGAACGACGGTGCGGCGGCGTTGATTCTGGCCTCCGGTGACGCGGTGAAGAAACATGGCCTGACTGCCCGTGCTCGCGTGTTGGGCATGTCGAGTGCCGGTGTCGCACCCAGGGTGATGGGCATCGGCCCGGTGCCGGCGGTGCGTAAATTGACTGAGCGCTTGGGCCTTGCGGTCAGCGATTTCGACGTGATTGAACTCAACGAAGCCTTCGCCAGCCAGGGCTTGGCCGTGCTGCGTGAACTGGGACTGGCGGATGACGCGGCCCAGGTCAACCCGAACGGTGGTGCCATTGCCTTGGGCCATCCGCTGGGCATGAGCGGTGCACGCTTGGTACTGACCGCGCTGCATCAATTGGAAAAGACCGGTGGCAAGAAAGGTCTGGCGACTATGTGCGTCGGTGTCGGCCAGGGGTTGGCCTTGGCGATCGAACGGGTCTGACACGCTTGGCTGTGAATAAGAAGCGTCGACTAATAAGAACTGAGGAAAGCGCAATGACTGACAAACCTGGTTACCGTCGCCCGCAGGCGGGCACTCAGCCGGAATACCTGCACCCTCCTTATCAATCCACCAACCTTCGCTCGCCGTCCAAGCCGTTGGTGTTTTTGCCTCATTCGCTGTCGGAAATCACCGGCCCGACCATTGGCGCCGATCGCATCGAGGAGCAGGACAACGACCTGACCGCTCAGCATCAGGGCGAACCACTGGGTGAACGGATCATCATTCACGGCCGTGTGCTGGATGAAAACGGTCTGCCGGTGCCGGGCATTTTGGTAGAGATCTGGCAGGCCAACGCCGCCGGTCGCTACAACCATGCGCGCGATCTGCACGACGCGCCGCTGGACCCGAACTTCACCGGCACCGGCCGCACCGTGACCGACGCCGATGGCTGGTATCAGTTCCAGACCATCAAGCCTGGCGCCTATCCGTGGGGCAACCACCACAACGCCTGGCGCCCGGCGCACATCCATTTCTCACTGTTCGGGCCGAGTATTCTCACGCGTCTGGTGACCCAGATGTATTTCCCGGGCGACCCGTTGCTGGCCTACGACCCGATCTACAACTGCGTGCCTGATACCAGCGCCAAAGAGCGCCTGATCGCCAGTTTCGACCTGGAAAAAACCATCCCTTCCTACGCCCTCGGTTATCGCTGGGACATCGTCTTGCGCGGCCGCGAAGCCACGCCGATGGAGAAATAAGATGACGCTGAACGCGACCACGTCCCACACCGTCGGGCCGTATTACCACATCGGCCTGACCTGGCTGAACCGTGAAGACCTGACCGTTGCACAGACCCTCGGCGAGCGCGTGGCGATCACCGGGCAAGTCGTCGATGGCAACGGCGACTTCGTCAACGACGCCATGCTCGAAGTGTGGCAGGCCAACGCCGCCGGCAAGTACGACCACCCGGAAGACGATCAAGACAAACCCCTGGACCCAAACTTTGAAGGGTTTGGTCGGGTGCCGGTGGATGCAGAAGGGCGCTTCCGCTTTACCACGATCAAACCGGGCACAGTGGAAGGCTTGAAGGGCACGACCCAGGCGCCGCATTTGGTGGTGCTGGTGTTTGCTCGCGGGTTGGTGAAGCACTTGCTGACGCGGATTTACTTCGACGGCGAACCGGCCAACGTGGCGGACCCGCTGCTGGAGTGCGTGCCTGCTGAACGCCGCGGTACCTTGCTGGCGAAGCAGGATGCTGCGGGTGTTTATCAGTGGAATGTGATTTTGCAGGGGACGGATGCGGAGACGGTGTTTTTTGATTATTGATTGAGCGCCGCAAAACCTGTGGGAGCGGGCTTGCTCGCGAAAGCGGTGTGTCAGGCGACATCAATGTTGACTGTGCCGTCCTCTTCGCGAGCAAGCCCGCTCCCACAGGGATAGCATTGCCAATTGCGGAACGGGATTGTTGCAAAGTGTGTCTAGACTCTCACGGTCCCCAAAAGAGTGAAGAACGATGACAACTCTCACAGCTCTCTACACCAGTGAAGAACGCAACAAAAGGATCTTTGCGATTGTCGGCGCCTCGTCCGGCAACCTGGTTGAATGGTTTGACTTTTACGTCTACGCCTTCTGCGCAATCTATTTCGCCCCGGCGTTTTTCCCCTCCGACAACCCCACTGTGCAGCTGGTGAACACGGCGGGCGTATTCGCTGCCGGGTTTCTGATGCGGCCTATTGGCGGCTGGATCTTCGGTCGGGTGGCGGACAAACACGGGCGCAAGAATTCGATGTTGATCTCGATTCTGATGATGTGCTTCGGTTCGTTGCTCATCGCCTGCCTGCCGACCTACGACAGCATCGGGGTCTGGGCGCCGATCATGCTGTTGTTCGCGCGCTTGCTGCAGGGCTTGTCGGTGGGCGGCGAGTACGGCACCACCGCGACCTACATGAGCGAAGTCGCCCTCAAGGGCCAGCGCGGTTTCTTTGCCTCATTCCAGTACGTCACGCTGATTGGCGGGCAACTGCTGGCGGTGTCGCTGGTGGTGGTCCTGCAGCAGTTCCTCCGCGAGGATGAATTGCGTGCCTATGGCTGGCGAATTCCGTTCGTGGTCGGTGCGGCTGCGGCATTGATTTCGTTGTTCCTGCGTCGTGCACTCAAGGAAACCACCAGCAAGGAAATGCGCGAAAACAAGGACGCCGGCAGCATCCGTGCGCTGTTCCGCGATCACAAGGCTGCGTTCATCACCGTGCTGGGTTACACCGCCGGCGGCTCGCTGATTTTCTACACCTTCACCACGTACATGCAGAAGTACCTGGTGAATACCGCTGGCATGCACGCCAAGACCGCGAGCTACATCATGACCGGCGCGCTGTTCCTTTATATGTGCATGCAACCGTTCTTCGGCATGCTCGCCGACAAGATCGGCCGGCGCAATTCGATGCTTTGGTTCGGCGCCCTCGGGACGCTGTTCACCGTACCGATCCTGTTGAGCCTGAAAAGTGTCAGCAGTCCGTTCCTGGCCTTTGTGCTGATTACCCTGGCGCTGGCGATCGTGAGTTTCTACACCTCGATCAGCGGTCTGGTGAAAGCCGAAATGTTCCCGCCAGAGGTGCGTGCCTTGGGCGTCGGCCTGGCGTATGCGGTGGCCAATGCAATCTTCGGCGGTTCGGCGGAGTATGTGGCGCTGAGCCTTAAAGCCGGCGGCATGGAAAACTCGTTCTATTGGTATGTGACGGTGATGATGGCGGTCGCGTTCCTGTTCAGCCTGCGTCTGCCGAAACAGGCGAAGTATTTGCAAAACGACCTTTGATCTTTACGCGGGGGCCTGACCGGCCCTCGCCTGCAAGGACTGTTTATGAACCAGCGACCGGGCAATCAATTGTTCGATGCCTACTTCACTGCACGCGACATGCGTGAGGTGTTCTGCGATCAGGGCCGGGTTCAGGCCATGCTTGATTTCGAAGCGGCACTGGCCCGGGCCGAGGCACGGGTTGGCCTGATTCCGCAGACGGCTGTCGCGTCTATCGAAGCGGCATGTCGGGCCGAGCATTACGACTTCGCCGCGCTTGGTGAGGCCGTTGCCACGGCGGGCAATTCGGCGATTCCGCTGGTCAAGGCATTGGGCAAGCAGATCGCCAAGAGCGATGCCGAAGCCGAGCGTTACGTGCATCTGGGCGCGACCAGCCAGGATGTAATGGACAGCGGCCTGGTGCTGCAACTGCGCCGCGCGCTGGAATTGATCGAAGCTGATCTGATGCAGCTGGGGGAAACCCTCGCTACCCAGGCCTGGCGTTACGTCGCCACGCCGTTGGCCGGGCGCACCTGGTTGCAACACGCGACGCCCGTCACCCTCGGCATGAAGATCGCCGGTTGGTTGGGGGCGGTGACGCGCAGCCGTCAGCGTCTGCTGGAACTCAAACCGCGCCTGCTGGTGCTGCAATTCGGTGGCGCCTCCGGCACCCTCGCGGCCCTCGGCGAGCAGGCGATGCCGATTGCCGAAGCCTTGGCCGTAGAACTGCAACTGACCTTGCCGGATCAACCCTGGCACACCCAGCGTGATCGTCTGGTGGAGTTCGGCGCGGTGCTTGGATTAATTGCCGGCAGCCTCGGTAAACTCGGTCGCGATATCAGCCTGTTGATGCAGACCGAAGCCGGCGAAGTGTTCGAGCCGTCAGCGCCGGGCAAGGGCGGTTCCTCGACCATGCCGCACAAGCGCAACCCGGTGGGCGCAGCGGTGCTGATCGGCGCGGCGACGCGGGTGCCGGGTTTGCTCTCGACCTTGTTCAGCGCGATGCCGCAGGAGCACGAACGCAGCCTGGGCCTGTGGCATGCCGAATGGGAAACCCTGCCGGAGATCTGCTGTTTGGTGTCAGGCAGTTTGCAGCAAGCGCTGTTGGTGGCCGACGGACTGGAAGTGGATGCCGACCGAATGACGCACAACCTCGACCTGACCCAGGGCCTGGTGCTGGCCGAAGCCGTGAGCATCGTGCTGGCGCAACGCGTCGGTCGCGACACCGCGCACGATCTGCTGGAGCAATGCTGCAAGCGCGCAGTGGCCGAGCAACGACATCTGCGCGCGGTACTCGGCGACGAGCCGCAAGTGACCGCCGAGCTGTCGGATGCTGAACTCGATCGTCTGCTGGACCCCGCCCATTACCTCGGTCAGGCCCATACCTGGGTCGAGCGAGCGGTGGCTGAACATTTTGCGTTGACCTCTTGAAGGAGACTGCTGTGGCATTCGTACAACTCGCCGAGGGCGAACTGCACTACCAAATTCAAGGGCCGCAACTCGATGGACCGGCGGATGCGCCGGTGCTGGTGCTGTCCAACTCACTGGGTACCGACATGCACATGTGGGACGCGCAGATCCCGGCGTTCACCGAGCATTTTCGCGTGCTGCGTTTCGACACCCGTGGTCACGGCCAGTCGTTGGTGACGCAGGGGCCGTACAGCATCGAGCAACTGGGCCGTGACGTGCTGGCGCTGCTGGATGCCTTGCACATCGAACGCGCGCATTTCTGTGGTCTGTCCATGGGCGGGTTGATCGGTCAGTGGCTGGGGATCAATGCCGGTCAGCGTTTGAATAAACTGATCGTATGCAACACCGCGGCGAAAATCGGCGATCCGTCGGTGTGGAATCCACGGATCGAAACTGTGCTGCGTGACGGCGCAGAGGCAATGGTTGCCCTGCGCGATGCGTCGATAGCGCGCTGGTTTACCGCGGATTTTTCCGAGGCTAATCCGGAAGTGGTGAAGCGGATCACCGACATGCTCGCGGCGACTTCGCCTGAAGGTTACGCGGCCAATTGCGCGGCGGTGCGTGACGCCGATTTCCGCGATCAGTTGTCCTCGATTCAGGTGCCGCTGCTGGTGATCGCCGGCACCGAGGACGCGGTGACGCCGCCGTCCGGCGGGCATTTCATTCAGGAGCAAGTGCGTGGCGCCGAGTACGCCGAGTTCTACGCCGCGCACCTGTCCAACGTCCAGGCTGGCGCTGCGTTCAGCGACCGGATACTGGCGTTTTTGTCAGCTCATTGAGGGGATTGTTGTGGACGAGAAACAACGTTACGACGAGGGCCTGAACGTCCGTCGTGCGGTACTTGGCGACGCCCATGTCGACCGCAGCCTGAACGCGCTGACCGAGTTCAACTCGGAGTTCCAGGAGATGATCACCCGCCACGCCTGGGGCGACATCTGGACCCGCCCGGGCTTGCCGCGCCATACCCGCAGCCTGATTACCCTCGCCATGCTGATCGGCATGAACCGCAACGAAGAACTCAAACTGCACCTGCGCGCCGCCGCCAACAACGGCGTGACCCGCGGCGAGATCAAGGAAGTGATCATGCAGAGCGCGATCTACTGCGGCATCCCAGCGGCCAACGCGACGTTCCACCTGGCTGAATCGGTGTGGGATGAGTTGGGGGTTGAATCGCGCGAGTGATCCGCGAAAGTTGTATTGCCTGAGCTGCCGTCTTCGCGGGCAAGCCTCGCTTCTACAGGTGTGCGGTGTGACGCTAATTTTGTGTTCAACGAACATCCCTGTGGGAGCCGGGCTTGCCCGCGATGGCGGCAGTACATCCAATATTGATGTGACTGAAAGATTGCCATCGCGGGCAAGCCCGCTCCCACATTTGTTGTGTTTACAGCAGGCTGATCGGATAGCTGACGATCAACCGATTCTCGTCAAACTCGTTGTTGCTGAAGTCGCGGCGGATGGTCGAGTTGCGCCATTTGAGGTTGAGGTCTTTGAGCGTACCGCTCTGCACGGTGTAGCCCAGTTCGCTTTCGCGGCCCCATTCCTTGCCGTCGGTGGTGGTTGCGGTGTGTACGTTGTCGCCGCTGATGTAGCGGTTCATCAGGGTCAGGCCTGGTACGCCAAGGGCGGCGAAGTTGTAGTCGTGGCGCAGTTGCCAGGATTTTTCCTTCGCGTTGTCGTAGCTGGCGTTGTAGCTGTCGTTGGCCAAGGTGCCGCCGCTGGTGCCGTTGACCCGCATCCAGGCGCTTCTGCCTGTGAGTTTTTGCAGGCCGACGTAGAAGGTGTTGCCGCCATATTTGGCCGAGAACAGGCCCGACCAGGTCTTGTTGTCCAGTTCACCAGCCCGGGCGCTGCCGTCATCCTTGCCGTAGAAGAACCCCAAATTGGCGCCGAATGTCCAGTCGCCCAGCGGTTGGGTGTGGATCAGGTTGACGTATTGCTGGCTATAGATGTCCTTGAGTTCAGCGTTCCACAGGCCGATCTGAGTGCGCTTGCCGTTGAAGGCATATTCACCGCCCTGGAAGTTGAAGCGGTCTGAGGTGAACGCCGCTTTGCCGGTCATCGACATGTCGTTCATGCTGCTGTCGTCGCGCGGGCTGTTGGCGCGGAACTGGCCGCCATAGAGGGTCAGGCCGTCGATTTCCTTCGAGGTGATCTGGCCGCCACGGAAGGTTTGCGGCAGCGAGCGACCGTCGTCCGAACGCAAGATCGGCAATACCGGCATCCATTCGCCGACCTTCACTTCGGTCTGGGACAGCTTGGCCTTGAACGCCACGTTGGTGCGACCGAATTTATCCGCCGGGCGGCCATCGTGATCCAGCGGCAACAACTGCGTACCACCGGTGCCTTTGCCGCCGTCGAGCTTGACCGAATACAACCCCAGCACGTCCATGCCGAACCCGACGGTGCCCTGGGTGAACCCGGATTTAGCGTCGAGGATGAAGCTTTGCGTCCATTCTTCAGCCTTGCCCTGGCTCTTGGTCGGGTTGGTGAAGTTACGGTTGATGTAGAAGTTGCGCAGGTTCAGGTTGACCTTGGCACCTTCGACAAAACCGGCTTCCTCGGCCATGGCGGGCAGGGCCGCACCGGCCAGTGCGATGGCGATCAGGCTGGGTAAGAAATACTGCGTGGAAGGCGTCATGGGCTCGGGTCTCTCTAATTCTTGGAGGTGAAACAGGGCGATGCCGCAACGTTCGGGTTGCAGACAAAAGATTTGAATTCAGAAAAGCGGGGGCGAAGTCAGCCGGACAGGGCAGGGCGCGGGGGCATGGTTTCGAACCTGTTGTTATTGGTTTTGTACGACAGATGGTGAGGGAAACGGACTAAATGGTTCAATCGGGGGAG